>CAZLMF010000008.1:6915-33803 GCA_964560565.1 uncultured Oscillospiraceae bacterium | reverse complement strand
ACAGAGAAGTCAAAGGGAACAAAGGTATTTGCACTTGGCGGCAAGATACATAATACAGGTCTTGTTGAGATTCCTATGGGAACAACCCTGCGTGAGGTTATTAATGAAATCGGCGGCGGTATTCCAAACGGAAAGAAGTTCAAGGCAGCACAAACAGGAGGCCCTTCAGGCGGATGTATTCCTGCTGAGCATATCGACATTCCGATGGACTACGAGAATCTTATGTCAATTGGCTCAATGATGGGTTCAGGCGGACTTATCATCATGGATGAGGACACCTGCATGGTTGACATTGCTAAGTTCTTCCTTGAGTTTACTGTTGATGAGTCATGCGGTAAGTGTGTACCATGCCGCATAGGCACAAAGCGCATGTTTGAAATACTTGAGAAGATTACAAGCGGAAAGGCAGAGCTTGCTGACCTTGATAAGCTAGAGAAGCTTTGCTACCACATTAAGAGCAACTCCCTATGCGGTTTAGGTCAAACAGCTCCAAACCCAGTGCTATCCACACTTCGCTACTTCCGTGATGAATACATGGCGCACGTTGTTGACAAGAAGTGCCCTGCTGGAGTATGTACAGACCTTCTAAGCTACAACATTATCACCGAGAAGTGCATAGGCTGTACTGCCTGCACAAGAGTTTGCCCAGTTAATGCAATAAGCGGTGAGGTTAAGAAGCCTCATGAAATAGATCAAAGCATATGTATTAAGTGCGGAGCGTGTATGGAAAAATGCCGCTTTGCTGCTATTGTTAAGAAGTAAGGAGAGTGCGAATAAATGGTTAACATAAAGATAAACGGAGTTCAGGCGTCTGCTCCTGAAGGCTCTACCATACTCGAAGCAGCACGTCTTGCAGGCATTCAGATACCGACTCTGTGCTATCTTAAAGACTTAAATGAGATCGGCTCATGCCGTATTTGCGTGGTAGAAGTTAAGGGCGCAAGGAGCTTGGTTGCATCCTGCGTATACCCCATAAACGAGGGAATGGAGATTTTCACCTCAACCCCCGCTGTTTTGGAAAGCCGCAAGATGTCCCTAGAGCTTATCCTATCAACTCACGACCGCAAGTGTCTATCCTGCGTTCGCAGCGGCACATGCGAGCTTCAGACACTTAGCCATGAGCTTGGCGTTGATGATGAGTGTATATTTGACGGCGAAAAGCTGGAATATGAAATTGACACCTCAGCTGCACATTTATCCCGTGACCCAAATAAGTGCATTGTTTGCCGTCGCTGCGTTGCAGCCTGCGGAAATATGCAAAGCATCGGTGTAATTGGCACAAATGAGCGTGGCTTTGCTACTACAGTTGGATGCGCTTTCGATATGGGACTTGATGATACAGCTTGTGTTGGCTGTGGACAATGTATAATTGCTTGCCCAACAGGCGCACTTGCTGAAAAGGATAATACCGATGAGGTTTGGGCAGCTCTTGCTGATACCTCAAAACATGTTATCGTGCAGACTGCACCGTCAATTCGCGCTACTTTGGGCGAGGAATTCGATATGCCTATCGGCACTAATGTTGAGGGCAAGATGGTCTCCGCACTGCGTAGACTTGGCTTTGCAAAGGTGTTTGACACCGACTTTGCAGCTGACCTTACCATAATCGAGGAAGCAAATGAGCTTATCGACCGTGTGCAGAATGGCGGCGTATTGCCTCTTATCACTTCATGCTCACCTGGTTGGGTTAAGTTCTGTGAACACTATTTCCCCGATATGATACCGAACCTTTCTTCATGCAAGTCGCCACAACAGATGTTTGGCGCAATCGCAAAGAGTTACTATGCAAAGCAAGTTGGAATTGATCCAGCTGATATAGTAATGGTAAGCGTTATGCCTTGCGTAGCAAAGAAGTTTGAGAAGGGCAGAGATGATCAAGGCAGAGAAGGCTTAGCTGATGTCGATATTGCCATCACCACTCGTGAGCTTGCACGCATGATAAATAAAGCAGGCTTGCTCTTTACGCAACTTCCCGATGAGGACTTTGACGATCCCCTTGGCACTGCAACAGGTGCAGGTCATATCTTTGGCGCAACTGGCGGCGTAATGGAAGCGGCACTTCGTACCGCAGTAGAAACACTTACAGGCAAGGAGCTTGACAAGCTTGATTTTGTTCAGGTTCGTGGCACTGATGGAATTAAAGAAGCTACATACAATGTGGCAGGCATGGACATCAATGTTGCTGTTGCAAGCGGTCTTGCTAACGCAAGAGAGCTGATGGAAGCGGTTAAGTCAGGCGAGAAGAACTATCACTTTATCGAGATTATGGCATGTCCAGGCGGTTGTGTAAACGGCGGTGGTCAACCTATTCAGCCTGCAAGCGTACGCAGCTTCAATGATTTGAAGACTATGCGTGCAAAGGCGCTTTATGACCAGGATAATGCGGGTAAATACCGCAAGTCCCATGAGAACCCTGCGATAAAGAAGCTATACGCTGATTATCTTGAAAAGCCCGGCAGCCATTTGGCGCACGAGCTACTTCACACCACTTATGTGGCACGCAAGATTCACTAAATAATTTTAAGCTAAAATAAAACGGCATCAAGCTAAATTGCTTGATGCCGTTTTTGTTAGTTTGAGTTTAATCGGAGTATTTATTACGCTTTTTGATAATCACAAAAGAAGTTGCTGCTAAAGCACCCACTACCGCAACAATTGCGCCAATAAAGGCAAACTTACAGTTGCTTTCAGCAGGGGAATTGTCCGAACTTGTAGATGTAGTGGCGGAGGTGGCTAGGACGGTAGTTTCTGAAGTTGTAGTAGTTGTTGTTTCTAAACTTGTTGTAGTAGTTGAGGTGATGACAGAAGTTGTTGTGGTGACAGAAGTTGCTGTGGCGGTAGTGCTTGTGGTAACAGGCTTATTACTTCCGGATGCGCTAATTACAAGCTCAACAACGGATAAGGCAGGTAGGTCAATATCTAAGCTATTAGACTTTATTGTTGCGTCTAAATTAAGCTTTGTAATCTTAGGTGAACCCTCTAGGATAGCATAAGCCTCAACCTTGTCATAGACTTTTATGCAATCAAGCTTAATGCTTACAGGCGTACTAGAATTAACAGATTTATTGGTAAGTATTACTTTGACGGTATTAGTCTTTTCGCTATCGATGGCTGCATAGGAGGAGACAAGGGGTGTATTGCTAGACTTAGAATAGACTAAGCTGTCCCCAAATCCTGCACCCTTGCCATCGTAGTTCGTGAACAGGTTTATCGCACAAAGCTGGTACTCATTATCCTCAAATGCCCACAGTGATGCGAAATATACACCGTATTGTGCAAAAATACCAAGGCAGTCCGCCTGTGCAATTGCGCCGGAAATATGATCTCCCCCACCGAAGTTATACTCCGAAAATGCAAGTTTAGTCCCTGGGTAATAGCTATTGATTGACTCAAAAACACTGGGTATAATCGGCATAAACCTTGAACCCACATCCGTTATCCAGCTGTCCTCTTTATAACCCTTCTCATAAAGGGAGCGTGTGGAGTTGAGCCTTGCTAAAACGCATTCATCCCTATCATAATGTTTACAAAAGCGTTCGCCGCACGCGCCCTTAGCCTCCGAATAGTAGTGCAAGTCCAGCACATCAACAAGCCTCTTGGCATACTTAATTTCAGCCTTTTGCATTTCATCTAGGTAGTAATCAAGAAACCAGTTATAATTATTTTCCTTCCTTATGGTTTTCCAATCACTTGCGTCAGAGAAGGAAACAAAAGCGTTATATCCATAAAGCGACGCCCCAAAGACATCAGCGTTTGCGTCCATTTCCTTAATGGTAGCCGCAAGGGAAATGCTTTTTTCCACGAGTTCGGAACACATGAGCTTTGAGGGTTGAATAAGGCTGTGAGTTTCGCTCCAAAGGCTGGGCTCATTATCCAGAGCATAGGCATTAAAGCCACTTTTACTTTTGGAGTTGCCAATCTTGTTGAAAAGATAGTTAAGGTATTCATCTATGTAAACTGCGTTATCATTTGTGTCGGGTACAAGTGAAAATGCATTGCCTTTTTTGTTCCTTACTGTTACCCAACGAGATGAGGGAGCTTTATCGCTTGTTATAACCTCTCCTTTAGTATCAGCAGAAGCATAACCTTGCATTTGCAACGTCAAAAGAGTGTAGGGGATGTTATACTTCACAGCTTGATTTGAAGTGTATATCGCTGGTGCGGCAGGATTTGATGCAATATCTGACGGAATGTTGTTTACAAGATATAGGTCAGAGTAGTTTTTCCAGTCTGAGCCTGCATTTGAAGCGTTGTTCTCCCAATTATATGCGGTAAGACGGTTGCCGCCTAAGCGATAAGACTTAGCAGTTATATCATTTAAGTCAACACCGCTGTTGATTCCGTAAATATAGGGCGAAATCTTGCGCTGTACATTGTCGGGATTGACGGTAATACTCACCGATGAGGGCAATGCACTTGCTAAAAGAGGGTAATTGCTTATAGTTTGTAAACTTGTCATAAGAGTTACTGATGCAACGAGGAAACAGCAAATAACCTTCTTTTTCACATCATCATGCCTCCGCTTATATTAGATTTACCATTAGAATAAGTATATTAAACATAAGAATAGTTGTCAACTAATTTAAAGTTGTTTAAAGGGGGCAAAAAGATAGGCTGTGTATTTCTACACAGCCTAGTTTGGTTTGATACTTACTGTCCTTTTATCAAAGGGAATTTACTTTTTTAGCTCAACAGCTTGAAGCTCAGCCATGCAGCTGCCGCAAATGTTCTTGCCCTTGTGAACGGTTACGTTTGTTGCATCGTTGCAGAACAAGCAAGCTGGCATATACTTTTTAAGTATAATCTGCTCGTCGTCCACATAAATTTCTAGTGCATCCTTTTCTGCGATATCAAGAGTTCTCCTAAGCTCGATTGGTAGAACGATTCTACCTAGTTCGTCGACCTTCCTTACAATACCTGTTGATTTCATGATACTTCCTCCTGTTTTTTCTACTTGCGTTCAGCAAGCTGGCAGCTAGTTTGACATATTTCTACAATATTACTAATGTCAACCGCCATATCTTGTGCCAATACTTCCTGTAACTACATAATAGCATAACTTTCTGCCATTGTCAAATAAATACACATGTGTTTTTATAAAAAATGTGTGAATAAAAAATTATTATTTCTTTTTATACATTATTATATAGAATTTGCATTGATTATGTGAAAAATTTTATATTCTTCTAAAGGGTGGTAATAAAAAATGATGAAGTGGATTTTTGCTGCACTTGTGAGTTTGGCGGTTATTTTTGGTGCATTTTCAGGGCGAATGGCGCAGGTGTCAAACGCAGCAATGATTGAATGCGGAAATGCTGTTACGCTTTTTCTTTCTATTTGCGGAATGATGTGCTTATGGAGCGGTCTTATGCGAGTTGCAGATAAAGCAGGGATTACCGCTATGCTATGTAAGGTTTTCTCGCCATTAGCGCGTCTGCTTTTTAAGGGGATTAACCCAAATGGGAAAGCGTTTAAGGCAATATCAATGAATATCACCGCAAATTTACTGGGGCTTGGGAACGCTTCCACGCCACTTGGCATGGAAGCAATGCATGAGCTTGAAAAAGAGGAGGGCACTACCGATACAGCTTCAAACAACATGGTGATGTTTGTTGTCCTAAACACCGCCAGCATTCAGCTTGTGCCGACTACCATTGCCGCAATGCGGCTCAAGCACGGCTCAATGACTCCTATGGACATAGTGCCGTCAATTCTTTTTGCCTCGCTTATGTCAGTGCTGTCAGGCATAATAATTGTTCTCGTCGGAGGAAGAAGGGCAGGTAATCGTGGAGGGGATTAAGTTAACGGATTTCATAATACCAATTATGATTTCGGCTATACTTGTAATAGGTATATATAAGGAAGTTGATGTTTTTACTGAATTTGTCGAGGGCGCAAAAGAGGGGTTGGAGCTTGGAATAAAGATACTCCCCACCTTAGTTGCGCTTATGACTGGTATTGGAATGTTTGGCGCATCCGGTGCGCTTGATATAATAACTAACCTCATTTCAGAGTTCACCAATGCAATAGGTTTCCCGGCTGAGTGTGTACCCCTTGCGCTGCTAAGGCCCATTTCAGGCAGCGGCGCTCTTGCTATATATGAGAATATACTCGCTGAGCACGGGCCTGATAGCTTTGTTGGTAGGGTTGCAAGCGTTTTGTTAGGCTCAACGGAAACCACGTTTTACACAATTGCAGTATATTTTAGCGTTACAAACATTCGGAAAACAAGGCATACACTTGCAGCATCGCTTACTGCTGACTTTACAGGATTTATAATGAGTGCATTAGCTGTGCGCTTATTTATGAAATAAGGCTTGACATGTGAACGCAGGTTTGATATAATAATAACACTCCGTTCTTTACAGGGGCGGGGTGATATTATTGCCCTTTTGTGGTATATTAATATTTATTATGAGGTATTAGCTCAGCTGGCAGAGCACTTGCCTTTTAAGCAAGCTGTCCGGAGTTCGAGCCTCCGATACCTCACCAAAGCGTCAAACTCAACTTGAGTTTGACGTATTTTTTTTATGTAAACACAAATGAAATATTATTAGGAAAATATCTCATCAACGAA
Organism: uncultured Oscillospiraceae bacterium; assembly: GCA_964560565.1. Classification (GTDB taxonomy): domain Bacteria; phylum Bacillota; class Clostridia; order Oscillospirales; family Ruminococcaceae; genus CAZLMF01. Next base: position 27,226 of record CAZLMF010000008.1, on the reverse strand, counting down.
AAAGGACATGTAATCTTGTACAAGCAAAGCAGTGACATTTTATGCATTTAGTAAAGATTTAGAAGAAAGAAAAGATAAAAGAATACAAAGTATATCGTTGTAAACGATTTACTTAAATTTACGCAACATTTTGTACATATTTAAGCTAAATAATCTGTTTAATCTTACTATTGAATTAACTGACGGAATATACTAAAATGAAACTGTGCTTAAAGCAAATAATAGTCATGTTAATGTAATGTTGATATGACGGAGATTTATGGGAGGAAAAACTATGAAACTTAGAAAAATTATCGCATCCACCTTGGCGGCAGCAATAGCTTGCTCCGCAATGGCAATTTCAGCTAGTGCATTGTCCTTCAAGGGCGAATCACCTGCTAAGGTTCTTCTTTCAGAATGGGGACCTTATTACCAGGCAAACCTTGAAGTTGATGTTGCTGGCGGCTTAGAAGTTGCAGGCAAAACATTGACTTTCGAAATTACTGCTACCGGTTTTGGTGACGACTTTGTTGGCGCAGAATTAAAGGCTGAGGACTTCGAAGTAGTTGCATATGTCAACAGTGACACTACCGATTGGCTTGCTGGTGACCCTGTAGCTCTAGTTCTTAATCAACCTACTATCTTGAGCATCGAAGTTCCAGATACAGCAGCTGACGCTTCATGGTTCCAAATGGGTGTTCAGTTTAATGCAAAGCACGTTGAAGGCGGAGAAGAAGACTATGAATTTGTAAACCCTGAAATCAACGACGTTGAGACCGATTGGTACGCATACATCAACTACACTGCTACAATCACAGAGGGCGCTCCTGCAGACACAGATGCACCTGCAGACACAGACACACCTGCAGACACAGACACACCTGCAGACACAGACGCACCTGCTGATACAGGCGTTGTAATTCCTTTCCTAGCAATTCCTGCAGCACTTGCATTTGCTGGCGTTCTAGCTTCTAAGAAGAAGTAAGCTAATTGATTTTCAAATAAAGCCAAAGCTATGCTTTGGCTTTATTTTTTTGAATAATTACATTTAGTAGCGGCAAACTATAATGTGCAGATTAATGATATTTCGTATTATTGTTTGTAATTTATTAACGAGTTCTGACGAACTAAACTCTTTCTAACTAGTGAATTACTTTATTATATGAATATTGCACAAAAAGATACTAGAAAAGTAGTCGAAAATACAACTTGTTTTTTTATCTGTAATGGTTTACACTTATATTAGCGTTAATCGCGAAAAATGATTGATATGGAGGAGTATTTTAATGAAACTAAAGAAAATTCTATCAGGCTTGATTGCCTCAGCTATTGCAGTTACTGCTATGGCTACTTCCATCAGTGCTGCTACGATGGCAGACGAGCTTCCGGAGAGCTACCTATTCTATGCAATTTGCAACAACGACTTCACTGCACAATATTGGGAGCAAGCAGGTGCAGACAATACTATAGCTGACGACAAGATGGATATGGTTCCTGTAACAGGCAATGGCGAGTACAGTGTTGACCTAGACCTTTCACTGTTCTTGGATGATGATTTCGATTATCAGTTTAACTGCCTAAAGCTTCAATTGAACAAGGGCGCAGCTATTACTAAAGCAGAAGGCACTCTTACCCTTAAGGCTGTAAAGCTTGACGGTACAGATTTAGCATTACCTGCTGATCCTATCAGCTATGAGATTCTTAACGAAGGCGATGTTGGAGTTCACGTTTCCTCTGCTTGGGGCGAAGTAAACTTTGACATAGTTGGTAATCCTCAGCCTTGGAAGGATGCTAGCACTCTTACAGTTGTTGTTGAGTTCACAGGTCTAGCTGGTGGCGACACCACAACTCCTGACACCACAACTCCTGACACCACAACTCCTGACACAGGCGTTGTAGTTCCTTTCCTAGCAGTTCCTGCAGCTCTTGCACTTGCAGGTATCGTTGCTTCTAAGAAGAAGTAAGCTTGATTAACTAAAAAAATGCTGAGCGTAAGCTCAGCATTTTTTATATATTTTTCATATACTTATCACCAAAATGATGTATAATAAGTAAGAGAAAAATAATGGAGGCGTTTCATTGAAAGAGATAATAAAGCGGTTCAAGCCTTATGTGCATTACATCATTTTGATAACAGTTTTGCTTATTGTACAGGCTATGTCGGACTTGACCTTGCCGGAGTACATGTCCGAAATTGTTAATGTTGGCATACCGAGTGGCGACATCAACTATATTTTGCAAAAAGGCGGAGTTATGCTTGCAATTGCCGCAATTGGCGGGCTTGCAACTATTTGTGTAAGCTTCTTGGCTTCACGCATGGGTGCAGGAGTAGCAAAATCACTTCGCAGTGATGTGTTTGCAAAGGTCGAAAGCTTTTCCCTTGCTGAATTTGATAAGTTTTCCACCGCATCGCTAATTACACGTTCGACAAACGATATTCAAAATATTCAAATGTTTGCCATAATGTTCCTTAGAATGGTGTTATTCTCCCCTATAATGGCAATTGGGGGCATTATGAAGGCAGGTCAAACAAACCTCAGCCTTATGTGGATACTTGCAGTATCTGTACCTCTCAACTTGATTTTTATTGCTTTGCTTATGGGAAAGCTTATGCCGCGTTTTCTTAAACTCCAAAAGCAAGTTGACAGACTAAATCAAGTCTCTCGTGAATCCCTAACGGGAACTCGCGTTATTCGTGCATTTAACACTCAAAAGCATGAGGAGGATCGATTTGATAAAGCAAATAAGGCTCTAACAGATACGCACATATATGTCAACAAAACAATGGCGTTTATGAACCCTATAACGCAGCTATTGATGAACTTAACAATTATTGCGATTATATGGTTTGGCGCGCAGAAAATTTCCCAAGGGGCGCTTGATGTGGGCGGTGTAATGGCGTTTCAACAATACTCAATGCATATAATGTTCAGCTTTATGATGATTTCGTTCGTGTTTATTATGGCACCAAGAGCAATTGTTTCTATCCGAAGGGTTGGTGAAATTTTAAGCACTGAGGTATCAATCCAAGATCCTGAAAAGCCTGTTTTACCTACCACAGAAACAAAGGGTTTAGTTGAATTTAAAAATGTTGGATTTTCATATCCCGGCGCACAGGATGCAGTACTTCGTAATGTTACATTTACTGCACGCCCCGGTCAAACTACCGCTTTTATAGGCAGTACGGGCAGCGGAAAATCTACACTTATTAACTTAATCCCACGCTTTTATGATTGCACCGAGGGCGAAATTCTAATTGATGGAGTGAACATTAGGGATTACGCTCAGAGCGATTTAAGGGAAAAGCTTGGATATGTGCCGCAAAAGGGGATGCTTTTTAGCGGTACGGTTGAAAGCAATTTGCGTTTTGGTAACGAGAATGCAACAGAGTATGAAATAATGCGGTCCATTGAGGTTGCGCAGGCATCCGAATTTATTACGCAAAAAGAGGATGGCATTAAGTCCGAAATAGCTCAAAATGGCACAAATGTTTCAGGTGGGCAAAAGCAGCGTTTGTCTATTGCACGTGCGCTTATGAAGAAGCCTGAGATTTTCATTTTCGATGATAGCTTTTCCGCACTTGATTTCAAAACAGATGCCGCTCTTCGCAAAGCACTTAAAGAAAGCACAAGTGAAGCTACTGTTTTAATAGTAGGTCAGCGAATCAGTACCATTATGAATGCAGAGCAAATTGTTGTTCTTGATGAGGGCGATGTTGTGGGCATTGGTACGCATGCACAGCTTATGGAAAGTTGCGAAACCTATCGTGAGATTGCAACATCGCAGCTTAGTAAGGAGGAGTTAGCATGAGTAAGAGTTCACAAGCGCCAATTCGTCGAGGTGGAGGTCATGGGCCGGGTGGCATGATGCCGGGCTCAAAAGCTAAGAATTTCAAGGGTAGCTTACTTAAGCTAATAAGGCACTTATCCCCATACAAGGTAAGCATGATTATTGTAATTATCTTCGCTACATTATCGGCAGTATTTAGCATTATTGCGCCTAAAATTATCGGTGAAGCTACAAGCAGTCTTTTTTCAGTCACATTAGGCGTTGCAATTGACTTTACTTATATAGGCAAGCTTGCACTGTGGCTTATTGCAATTTACCTTCTTAGTTCAAGTTTTATGCTCGTGCAGGGCTATGTTATAGCAGGTGTATCTCAAAAGGTTTCGTATAAACTAAGGCAAGAGATTTCTGAAAAAATTAACAGGTTGCCATTACGCTATTTTGACAAGCAAACTCACGGTGAGATACTAAGCCGTATCACCAACGATGTAGACACAGTCAGCCAAACACTTCAGCAGTCCCTGTCGCAAATTGTGACGTCAGTTACTACCATTGTAGGAGTGCTTGTAATGATGCTTTACATCAGTGTGCAAATGACTGTTGTTGCGATTATATCGCTGCCTGTATCATTGGCACTTGTTATGGTAATAGTCAAGCTGTCACAGAAGCATTTTAAGCGTCAGCAAGCACTACTTGGAGATGCAAACGGGCATATTGAGGAAATGTACTCAGGGCATAATATAATCAAGGCTTTTAATATGGAAGAAAAGTCCAACAAAAAGCTAAATTCCATTAATGATGAGCTTTACGAATCCGCGTGGAAAGCAAACTTTCTGTCAGGGCTAATGATGCCGCTAATGGGCTTTGTGGGAAATTTAAGCTATGTGGCAGTTAGCGTTCTTGGTGGTTACTTAACTGTTAAGAAAGCAATCGAAGTAGGGGACATTGCCTCATTTGTTATATATGTAAGGCAGTTTAACCAGCCAATTATGCAAACCGCAAATATAGCAAACATTTTGCAGTCAACTGTGGCAGCTTCTGAACGTGTATTTGAGTTCCTTGAGGAAGAGGAGGAAGTCCTCGAATCAACTGCACCTGTTAAGATTAATGAAGTGCTAGGTGAGGTAACCTTTGAGAACGTGTTCTTCGGCTATGATAAAGACAAGACCATAATCAAGGATATTAGCTTACATGTAAAACCCGGCGAAAGAATAGCCATTGTCGGGCCTACAGGGGCAGGTAAGACCACAATAGTCAATCTGCTTATGCGCTTCTACGACGTCGATAGCGGCGCGATTAAGGTCGATGGCGTTGACATACGTGATATGCGCCGCAGTGACTTGCGTTCGCTATTTGGCATGGTATTGCAGGATACATGGCTATTTGGCGGCACTATTAGGGAAAACCTTCTATATGGAAGGCTTGATGCAACTATCGAGGAAATGTATGCCGCTGCAAAATCAGCTCATGCTGAGCATTTTATTAAAACCTTACCTCAAGGATATGAAATGGAAATCAACGAGGAAGCATCGAATATTTCTCAGGGGCAAAAGCAGTTGCTTACAATAGCGCGAGCAATACTTGCAGACCCGCCGATATTGATACTTGACGAAGCGACTTCATCGGTAGATACACGCACTGAGATTAGGATTCAACGTGCAATGAATAACCTCATGAAGGGGCGCACAAGCTTCATTATCGCCCATAGGCTTTCCACTATTCGTGATGCTGACCTAATTCTTGTTATGAGCGATGGCAATATAATTGAGCAAGGCAAGCATGATGAGCTACTTGAAGCAAAGGGCTTCTATGAGCAGCTTTACAACAGTCAGTTTAGTAAGCAACAAGTATAGAAATATATGATGACATAAAAAAATGCACCCTTATGGGTGCATTTTTTATACGTTTATTCCTTAACTCCTCCAAGTGCAACACCACGGATAATGTACTTAGAAAGAAGTAGGTAAACTACCAACATGGGAATGATGGTAATAAGCAATCCAATGTACTGCGAGCCTGCAGCGCCCTTTGTCAGCAGGTTATCCGAAACACGAAGCATTTGAACTATCATAGGCATTGTGTAGTTTTCGGTTGAGTTAAGCAGCATGGAAGGTGTGAATAGGTTGTTCCAGCTAGCCGTGAAAGCGAAAATTGCTTGCGTTGCAATAGCTGGCTTAAGGATAGGTAACGCAATGCGGTTGAATATGCCAAACTCAGACGAGCCGTCAATTCTTGCTGCCTCAACAATCTCAAGTGGCAATCCGCTTAGCATGAATTGCCGCATGAAGAACACTGTTGCAGGTGCCGCAATAGAGGGTAAAATTAAAGGCCAGAACGTGTCATACATGTCTAAGCTCATTACAAAGTTGATAAATCCTACGATTGAAACTTGTGAGGGAATCATAAGAACTATCATAATAAAGGTAAATGCAGCCCTTTTCAATCTAAAATTGTATACCACCAGCGCGTATGCAGTAAGTGATGAAAAGTACACACTAAAAACTGTTGTAGCGGTAGCGATAATAAAGCTGTTAAAGAATGCACTTATAAAAGTTGATGCTTTTATCGTTTCCACAAGGTAGTCGTAATTGTGCTTGAAGCTTGCAGAGGGCAATAGAGAAAAGCCTGTCATAAGCTGGTTTTGACTCCTAGTGGAGTTAATAATAAGTATGTAGAAAGGAACAATACCAAGTAAGGCTAGAAATATGCAAACAACGTATATTAAAACTTTTTTTGCTGTCATTCGAGCCTTTACAGAGGAATCCTTTTTAGCAGTTACGATAGAAGGGTTTCTTGAGCTCATTATTTGTTCGCCCTCCTTTCACGCTTTCGCTCCTTGCGTTCAGCGATTGCGTCCTTATCACGCATGACGAAGAACAATGCAATGCTTGCAACAGCAGTAACAGCGAATAGGAGAACGGAAATTGTTGCTGCTACACCATAGTCCTTAAACGAAGCAAGTGCTTTGTTTTGAATGACCATAGTAACAGTCTTAATTGAGTCGTAACCTACAATTCTGTTTACGTTGCCGTTAGTACCCATAATTTGCGGAACGTCGTACATCTGCATACCGCCTATTAAAGAGGTGATAAGGGTAAATAGCAGAATAGGTCTAAGCAGCGGCAGCGTAATTTTACGGAATATCTGACCGCTTGTAGCTCCGTCAATTTCAGCCGAATCATAGAAGGACGGACTAATTCCCATAATACCTGCAATTAACAGGATGGTCGTGTTACCATACCACATCCAGAAGTTAATGAATGCAACGATATAGCGAACAGCCTTTCCCGAATCTGTGAACATAAAGGCCTTGTCAAATACCCCAATGTCAACTAAAATCTGGTTGACAGGTCCTTTAATTGAAAACAGCTGGAAGAACAGGAACGAGATACTTGCTGCAGTGATAATGTTTGGCAAGTAGAACAGGGTTTTGAATATACCCTGAGCTTTGTTGCCTATTTTAACTCTTAAGTCTGTAAACCACGCCGCAAGTAAAAGTGAAAGCAGAACCTGTGGTATAAAGTTTAATACCCACATAAAGATGGTGTTCTTAAATGCTTGAACTGTTTCAGCACCAACTATGCTCCCGGATGAAAAAAGATTAGCAAAGTTCTGAAGCCCTATAAATGTAGGCCCATCAACTTGCCCGGGGCCAAATACCCAATACTTTGTCATGCTTAAGTAAAAGGTGTATAGCAGTGGATACAAAGAGAAAAACGCGTAAATAATGAAAAAGGGAGCCAAAAATATGTAGCCATATTTACTGTAGCTTACCATCTTATGGACCTTTTTGCCGGTGGGGTGCGCAGTGCGATTAATTTCACTCATTTTTTGCGCTACTCCTTTCATATAAGTGGATAAAAAGAAGCGGGGGAGGGGAAAATCCCACCACCCCCGCATCCTAGGTGTCCATATTCAGTGGATTAATTTAGTCTACAGTTAGGAATGCAAAGTCTTCCTGAACCTTAGTCTTGAAGTAGGAGATAGCGTCTTCCTTTGAACTAACTACAACAGTATCAGCGCCCTCAACTTCTATTTTGCCTGAGCCGTATCCCTTAGCTGCTGATAGGAATAGGTTGTTGATATCCTGGTCAAATGCGCTCATTGTTGAAGTGTCAACCTTGTCAGCCATAGCCTTGAACTGCTCGTAAACATTCTGTCCGCCAAAGAACTTGTTCATTACTGCGTTTCCGCCTTCAGCGATGATGTTGTCGATAGCAGCCTTGTTGTTTACATAGTCAGGCTTGCCGCTAGCGTATTTCTGCATGGATTCTGTTTCGATAGTGATGTACTCGATAATATCCTTAACGATATCCTTGTTATCACAGTTAGGTGAAACAGCTACCCATGTGCCGCCCCAGTAGTAGTCAATAGGACCTTGAACAGCTGCCCAATCCTCTGGGTGGTCAGTAGACATAGCCATTAGAGGATATGAAGGGAACCATGTGGTGCCAAAGAAGCCAAGTACTTCATCAGTGTTCATTACTGAGTTCCACTCAGTGGTCCAAGGTGTAAAGTTAGCAACATAATCATTGCTTAGTAAGCTCTTAGCAAGATCAAGATAGCCATCAATAACAGGATCACTTGAGTTTAGCTTGTTATCCTTGTCAACCCATGAAGCAGTACGTGCAGTTCTAACTGCCTGCCAAATATCATCGATTGATGAAACGATCTTTGTTTTGCCGTCTGACTTGTCAGAAAGAGTCTTAGCTGTATCAAGGAACTTATCCCAGTCAGCTACCATTTCCTGAATAGCAGCAGGATCGTCAGTGCCAAGAAGATTCTTAGCAATGTCGCGTCTGTACATAAACAGACCAGGAGCTGCCTGCCATGATGAACCCTTAATTACACCATCGTTGTCCTTAGCAACGTCGATTGTGTATTGATACTGGTTCTTCTGCATGTCTTTCTCAGTGATACCAATCTCGGTAAGAGCAACGGTGTTCGCTGAGTTAATGTACTTCTTAGCATAGTCAGCTTCCATTAGGAAGATGTCCATTTCTTGGTTGCCTGCAATAGCATTGTCAAGCTTGGTCTGGTAAGTACCGCTACCGTTTAGGTTAACATACTTAAACTTAATGCCGTCAGGAAGGGGATTGTCCTTTAGGTAGTAATCGTTCATTATGATCTCGAACTCGTCGTTCCATGAATAGATTACTAGGGTTTTGCCATCATTTGATAGATTTGCTGAGCCGCCCTTCTTATCGCATCCTGAGAATGCAATAGCACTAGAAGCCGCTATGGCAATAGCCAAAGCAAGAGTCGCAATTCTTCTGAATTTTCTCATTTTTTTCCTCCTCAAAACTAATACGAATATATGCAACTATATAATAGATGCCAAAAATTAAGTGAGCATCCGCTCAAGATGAAAATCGAACAAAGTAAAATCGAAACTCAAAATATTGAAACACTATTTTGAAATTATGTACATCTTTCGAACACAGGCATATTATACAACATAGTTACTAAAAAAGCAAGCCTAATTTTCAAAAAAACGTGAAATATAGTCAATATCCAAAAGTAAACGATTACAACTAGCGATAAAATAATTTGTAAACGTTTTCCGGTTAGGAGGTAAATTTATTTAAAAGATAAACCCGTCAAACTTCATCTAAAATATTAAGTATGGAACCAATATAATATTTCATCAAATAAAAAATCCGCCATAAAACTAAAATAATCTTACAGCGGAATAATATTTAATATAGCTAGGAGAGTATTTTAACGTATCAATGTATCAAAAGTATGAGATTTAAGTTTTTTTTGCACCATCTCACTTACTTCAGCAAATACATCACGATATGCGCACTGGCACTTTTCCTTAGAATCGCAACTGTACTCCTCGCACAAACAGCGGCTAAAATGATATGTACCCTCAACAATTTCAATAACATCGTTGATTGATATTTCGGAAGGCTTCTTTACAAGTTCATAGCCTCCTTGGACTCCTTTGAAGGAGCGGATGATGCCACCGCCGACAAGCTTACGCAATATTTTCAACGAAAAACGCAAGGTAACCTCAGTTTTTTCAGCTATTGTCTTGGCATCAAGCCTTTTTTTCTCAGCACAAAGGCAGGAAACTATTCGGATTGCGTAGTCAGATTCCAATGTTATATGCATATTTACCTCTTAATCTAAAAAGTCCTTGAGTCTTTTACTGCGGCTGGGGTGGCGAAGCTTACGTAGCGCCTTTGCCTCTATCTGGCGAATACGCTCACGGGTTACTGCAAATTCACGCCCTACCTCCTCGAGGGTACGGGAGCGACCGTCCTCAAGCCCAAAGCGCAGCCTGAGCACCTTTTCCTCACGATCGGTTAAAGTGGAGAGCACATCGCTTAGCTGTTCCTTTAGGAGCGTCAGCGAAGCCGCCTCAGCAGGTGCAGGAGCGTCATCGTCAGGTATAAAGTCGCCTAGGTGGGAGTCCTCTTCCTCACCGATTGGCGTTTCGAGAGAAACAGGGTCTTGCGATATGCGGATAATTTCACGCACACGCTCAACTGTCATGTCAAGCTCTGCCGCAATTTCAGCATCGGAGGGCTCGTGCCCGTTTTTGTGCAAAAGCTGACTGCTTACTTTTTTGACTTTAGTAATGGTCTCCACCATGTGGACAGGTATGCGGATAGTGCGTGCTTGATCAGCGATAGCACGAGTGATAGCTTGTCTTATCCACCAAGTTGCGTAGGTGGAAAACTTAAAGCCCTTTGTATGATCGAACTTCTCAACAGCCTTGATAAGTCCAAGGTTACCCTCTTGAATAAGGTCAAGAAACTGCATTCCACGTCCCACATAACGCTTTGCGATACTGACAACTAGGCGCAGGTTAGCCTCGCTTAGGCGCTTGCGAGCAAAGGAATCGCCGGATGCCATACGGGTTGCAAGCTCAATTTCCTCCTCGGAGGTAAGCAGTGGCACACGTCCAATTTCTTTTAGGTAGATTTTCACAGGGTCATCTATTGATACACCCTCAGTGGAAATTGCCATCTCCACATTGTCATCAACGCCATAACTTACTGTATCAATGTCAGCATCGGGAGTGAAGTCCTCAACAATCTCAATGTTAAATGCCTCAAAATCATCGTAAAGCTTATTCATCTGCTCAACGTCAAAATCCAACTCCTCAAGGACATCGGTGATTTCCTTAGTTGTCAGCTTGCCATTTTGCTTGCCCTGCTCCATAAGATCTTTTAGAGCGAGCTTCTTATCATTGCTCATATATGACTTCCTTTCATTAGTTCAACTTCTTTTTGTTTTTTATCTGCTGTGTTAACTGCAATAGCTCATCGGCAGACATTTCTTTAATATTTTCCTTGGATTTAAGGGTTGCGGCTATTTTATTATCTTGCAAAACATTTATATAATCATCAAGTTGCTGGGGATCGTTTGACATTTCGTTAGAGTGTGCTATCATACCTGATATTTTACCCATTTCTTCAAGTGTAAATTCGCTGCTAAGCAACGTTACATTAATATCTTTATTGCTTTTAAGTCTTGAAACGACGGTTTCAAACACTTTGCGATAAAACTCTGTAAAAAAGTCCTCATTTTGTATTTTTGCTGTTATAGTGTCTAGCTTATCTGGATTGCGCATTAGGTAAGCAATTATGCCTTCCTCAGCCTTTATAAGCTTAGGGCTTTGGGGCTTAGATTGTCTGTTATTGCCTCCTATTTGGGGAGAGGGGCGGATTGTGCTAAGCAACTCCTTACGTTCCTGTGCTTTAAATTTGCGCTTAATAAGGTTTTCCGCTTCAAGCAGGACTGTTTTTTTATCCACCTCAAGCTCGGTGCAAATCTTTGATGCATATACATCACGCTCAAGGGGACTTTGAAGCTGAGCGAGTATGCCTATTGCTTTTTTTAAGTAGTCAACCTTACCGCTTTCAGTTTCAACATCATACTCCGCCTTTGCTTTACCAAGTTCAAAGTCAATGGCATTGCTTGCGCCGTCAATTAAAAGCTTAAACCTTGCAGCACCATAGGTTTTTATGTACTCATCAGGGTCTTTTGCGCCCTGCAAATTGATAATGCGAGTGCGCACGCCGACCTCACTAAGAAGATTGATTGCCTTATGTGTTGCAGTTTGACCGGCTGAGTCGCTGTCGTAGGTGATTACAACCTCATCAGCATATTGGGAGATTAGTCTTGCTTGCTCCTTTGTGATTGCTGTACCTAGCGTTGCCACTACATTGGGAAAGCCTGCTTGGTAGATAGATATAACGTCCATATAGCCCTCTGCGAGCATAAGTACACGGGACTTGCTATTCTTTGCAAAGTTAAGGGAAAACAAATTGCGCCTTTTATTAAAAACAGGAGTTTCAGGGGAATTGATATACTTTGGCCCGTTACCATCAAGTAATCGTCCGCCGAATGCGATAACATTACCTCGTAGGTCGATTATAGGGAACATCACCTTATCTCGGAACATATCGAAGTAGCTGTTGCTTCTGCCTTTAGTGATTATACCTGCCGCGGCAAGCTCGTTATCATAGAAGCCAAGGCGTTTAAGATGGTTTCGTATACCTTGCCATTCAGGGGCGGCATACCCCAGTCCAAAACGAGTAATGGTCTTATTTTCCAAGCCTCGTTTGTGGAGATAATCAAGAGCTTTCCCCCCTGTGCTGTCAAGTAGCAGAGAATGAAAGTAGCGTGCCGCCTCACGGTTAACCTCAAGTATGCGAGCCTTTTGGCGAGCAGCTTTATCGTCAACCCTATCATCGGGAACTGTAAGCCCTGCCTTTTCAGCAAGCATTTTGATTGCTTCTATATATTCAAGGTTCTCGATGCGCATTATAAAGGAGATTACATCACCGCCTGCGCCGCAGCCGAAACAGTAAAAGCTTTGACTTTCAGGATAAACGGTGCAGGAGGGACTTTTCTCCGAATGAAAAGGGCATAAGCATACCGAAGTCCGCCCCCTGCGCTTTAAGCTGACATAGGACGAGAGAGTCGACTCAATATCATTTCCAAGCTTAAGCTGGTTTAGAAAATCATCCGAAAAAGCCACAATATACTCCTTTGCTTATTTGCTCCAACCAACCGGGATGCAAATATCTGTGTAAGCGTTGATTGCAAAGCCATCCGTCATGCCGGACACATAATCGCATACAGCTCTGTCAACATCAGTGCGCTCCATAATATCCTTATATAATGTCGGCAGCTTATGAGTGTTTTTGCAGTAGTAGAAATATAAAAAGCGTAAAATTTCCTTTGCCTTAGTTTCCTCAGATTTTGCAACTGGGTTAAGGTAAACGCTGTCGAACATAAAGCTGCGCAGTTGGTCATGCGCCTCTTGCACTTCATCGCTCATGCGAATTTCATCGGTACTGTTTTCGATAATGGACTTAACGAGGGTGGTAATTCTACTGGATTTTGACCTACCCAGTACTTGAATAGCATTTCTAGGCAAGTCCTGAGCGCTGATTACCCCTGCACGAATTGCATCCTCTATATCGTGGTTTATGTAAGCAATTTTATCCGAAAATTTAACCACAACGCCCTCAAGGGTTTCAGCGGTAGCGTTTGTATGGCAGGCGATTCCGTCTTTTACCTCATGGGTAAGGTTAAGCCCGCGCCCGTCATTTTCAATGCTCTCAACAACACGCACACTTTGCTCATAATGGGTAAACCCATGTGGGCAAATTTCATTAAGAGTGCTTTCTCCTGCGTGACCAAAGGGTGTATGCCCTAAATCATGCCCCAGTGAAATTGCTTCGGCTAAATCCTCATTAAGTCGCAGCGCTCTTGCAATGGTTCGTGCAATTTGAGAAACCTCAAGAGTGTGAGTTAGGCGTGTACGGTAGTGGTCACCGACAGGGTCAAGAAAAACCTGCGTTTTATGCTTTAATCTGCGAAAGGAGTTGCAATGTATAATCCTATCCCTATCACGTTGGTAGTCAGTGCGAATATCACAGCGTTCTTCGGGCTTGTCCCTGCCCTGAGTACGCATGGAAAGGCTTGCGTGACTACTCATTATAGTAAGCTCATAGACTTCGCTTTGCTCTCTTATGTTCAATATATTTCCCTCCCTTGGCGTTTTGGTGTCAAAATTCTACATATATATACTGGATTAAGCGTGAAATGTCCTTTATTTTTCTCACAAAGTAAATAACTTTGTAACAAGTCATAAGTTATAAGGGCAAATCGGCGTACAATTCATTGATAATATCCAATGAAATCTGACCATTTGTGATTTCAGTTAGTGTCTTTATTAAAGCGTCGCAGCCATCCACCGAAACTAGTAGCGTAATGGTGACATTTTCAGTGAAGGCGGTATCAAGTACACGCACACCAAGCGTAGGCAAGGCAAACTCGTGGGAAATCCTGTCATACAAATGATATTCGACTTCAATACGTATAGTGTTGCAAAGGCGCATATGCAGTATCTGAGCGCTCTCAATCGCAAGTTTTGCCCCATGGGAATAAGCCCGCACAAGTCCCCCTGCCCCAAGCATTACCCCTCCGAAATATCTGGTAACTACACAGCATATATCGTAAAGCCCTTCCTTTTGCAGAATATCAAGGACAGGCACACCTGCAGTGCCCTGAGGCTCGCCATCATCAGAGTAGCGTGTGATGTTCTGCTCACGCAGTATATATGCGTAGACATTGTGGGTTGCCTTGCGGTGCTTTGCACGAACTTCTGAGATAAAGCCGATAGCTTGTTGCTCAGTTTGGGCAGGGCAGAGGTAGCCAATGAACTCACTTTTGCGCTCAATAAAAGAAGCTTCCGCTTTATCTGCAATAGTTTTGTAGAAATCCATACTTTACCCCCTAAAACAAAAAGCCCACAAAGTGGGCTTTTAAGAATGTGCTATTAGTTCTTACTTAGCGTCAACATTAAAACGCTTCTTAAACCTGTCAACACGACCGCCGGTATCAACTAACTTCTGCTTACCGGTAAAGAACGGGTGGCACTTTGAGCATATTTCCACACGGATATCCTTCTTAGTAGAACGAGTGTCTACAACTTCGCCACATGCACAAGTAATTGTTGTAGCTTCATATTTTGGGTGGATTCCTTCTTTCATTGCCTTTCACCTCTTTCATATGCCAAGCCGGTAACAGCCGACCTGTTTGCATTCCGATTTCAAATTATATCACAATCATTTTAATTTTGCAATAGTTTGCAATTAAAATCCAAGAATTTTTATAAAATCACTTGAAATTTTGGATTGCAGAGTTTCTGCATTCTCAAGACAGTCGCTTTTAGTGGCATAATAAACCTTAATTTTAGGTTCAGTCCCCGACGGGCGAATGATTACGCTTGCATCATCATCAAGAGTGAAGGAAAGCACATCGGACATCGGTAGAGTAATCTTAGTTTTTGAGCCATTTACAAGGTCAGTCTTCACACTGGCTTTATAATCTGCTATCGCAAGCACCTTTAATCCTCCGATTTGGGTAGGGGAGTTATCACGAAGCTCATTCATAATTTCAGCCATGCGCTGCATTCCTGTTGCGCCTTCGAAGGTGAAGCTTACTTGCTTGTGCAAGAACATACCGTACTTAGCGTACATTTTAGCACGAGCTTCAATAAGGCTAATTCCCTTTGAACGATAAAACGCTGCCATTTCGCATATAAGCATGGAAGCGACAACTGCGTCCTTGTCACGGACATAAGTGCCTGCAAGGTAGCCGTAGCTTTCCTCGTAGCCGAAGATATAGCGACCTTCCTCACCCTTATCCTCAAGCAAGCCGATTTGCTCGCCGATAAACTTAAAACCTGTAAGCGTTTCGATGACCTCAACGCCGTAATCAGCGGCAATTGCCCTTATAATTTCAGTGGTGACTATTGTTTTAACAGTAAGGGGATTTTTCGGCATAGTGCCAAGAGCTGTGCGCTCCTTGCAAATATATTCAAGTAGCATTGCACCGACTTCATTGCCCGAAAACAGTACATAATCACTGCCGTCTTTAACTGCAATGCCAACTCTGTCGCAGTCCGGGTCAGTGGCAAGCAGCAAATCGGGTTGCTCGGTTTTGCAAAGCTTTAGCCCTAGGTTTAACGCTTCCTCTATTTCGGGGTTTGGATATGGGCAGGTGGGGAAGTTGCCATCAGGCATTTCCTGCTCAGGAACAACAACAACCTGCTTAATGCCGACTTTATCAAGTATGGTGCGGACAGGCTTATTGCCTGCACCGTTTAGAGGTGTAAATACGACTTTTAGTCCGCTCGTGGAGCATATATCCGAATGAAGTGATTGAGCTAATACATTATTATAGTAGCTATCAATTACATCTTGAGAAATATACTCTATTTGCCCATTTGAAAGGGCAGTATCAAAATCGGTAGTTTTTACGCCTGTGAATGTATCCACCTGTGCAACTTTATCAAGCACCTGTTTAGCCACCTCAAGGGTAATTTGGCAACCGTCATCGCCGTATGCCTTATAGCCGTTATAAGCGGCAGGATTATGGCTTGCGGTGACTACAATACCTGCACTGCACTTTAGCTCACGCACTGCAAAGGAAAGTAGCGGAGTTGGCATAAGCTCCTTATAAATGTACACCTTAATGCCGTTTCCTGCAAAAACTTCAGCGGCAGACTTCGCAAAATAAGTTGATTTATTACGGCTGTCATAAGCTATTGCAACGCTGGGTGTGCTAAAGCTATCATTTATATACTCAGCAAAGCCCTGTGTTGCCTTGCAAACTGTGTAGTAATTCATTCTGTTTGTGCCTGCACCGATTATCCCTCGCAAACCACCTGTTCCAAATTCAAGGTCACGATAAAAGCGGTCGTATATACCTGCTTCGTCGCATGAAATAGAATCAAGCTCCTTACGCAAGTCCTTATCAGTTACTGCCTTTTCACTCCAAAGGCTATATTTTGCCATTTCATTCATAGCATTATCTCCTCAAAAAAAATCTTTCTGTTAGTATAACACAAAACATGGTTTTTGAAAAGAGGATGGCGATATTTTAACAATTTTGTTGCAAACAATATGTATATAATGTATAATAATTAAATATTCGATATTTTGACGAATGACATTTAAGATGAGGTGGCTGAATGTTTGCACTGGTAAATGGAATTGGACTTCTTGGTATGAACGCTTTTGCGGTTGATGTGGAAATTGACATTTCAAAAGGTACTCCATGCTTTGAAATTGTAGGTTTACCCGATATAGCTGTAAAGGAAAGCCGTGAGAGGATACGTTCAGCCCTTAGAAGCTGTGGCATAGAGCTCCCTGTGGGGAGGATTACAGTCAACCTTGCCCCTGCTGCCACAAAAAAGAGTGGCTCTGCATGTGATTTGCCTATAATGGTTGCGCTACTAAATGCAATGGGCGTTATTAATGAGCAGCTAAGCGACAGCGCATTTATTGGCGAGCTTAGCTTAAGCGGTGCTGTACGCCCTGTGAACGGTATAATAGCAATGGTGCTAAAAGCGCGTGAATTCGGCATGACTAAGCTTTATGTGCCAGAAGATAATGCCCGTGAAGCATCGGTTGCTGGAGGAATTGAGGTTTTTGGCGTCAAGGATGCTCCTGCACTGCTTTCTCATTTATGTGGCGAGGAGCTTATTAAGCCGGAAGAACCATTCGAGCCTCAAGCGCCTGACTATTTTGATAATGTGGATTTCAGCGAGGTCAAGGGGCAACAATTTGCAAAGCGTGCTCTTGAAATAGCGGCTGCAGGTGGGCATAATCTTCTGCTGATAGGCCCTCCAGGCTCCGGAAAGTCCATGCTTGCAAAGAGACTTGCGACGATATTGCCTGCAATGACAACACAAGAAAGCATTGAAGCAACGCAAATCCATTCCGTATCTGGGCTGCTTAGCAAGGACAACCCACTTGTGACGACAAGACCTTTTCGTTCACCCCACCATACCATATCCCCATCTGGGTTATCGGGAGGGGGCAGCATTCCCCATCCGGGTGAGATTTCCCTTGCTCATAATGGAGTTTTGTTTTTAGACGAGCTGCCGGAGTTTAATAGAAATGTTTTAGAGGTATTAAGACAGCCACTAGAGGATAATCAAGTCACCATTGCAAGAGCCGCTGCGACTCTTAGCTACCCAAGTTCATTTATGTTGGTGGCGGCAATGAATCCATGTCCCTGTGGATACTTTGGGCACCCAACAAGAAACTGCTCCTGTGGCAAACGCCTAGTGGAGAGCTATCTATCCAAAGTTTCAGGCCCCCTACTCGATAGGCTCGATATTCATGTTGAGGTTGCCCCTGTTGAGTATGAGCATATTTCCTCCGAGGCAAAAGAGGAGTCGAGTGAGGCAATCCGTGAGCGGGTATGCAGGGTTAGGCGCTTACAACAGGAGCGTTATAAGGGACTTGAATTTTCCTGCAATGCGCGTATTACTTCCGCATATTTACATGAGTTTTGCAAAATTACACCGGAGGCAAACAAAATGCTAGGCGGCGTATTTGAGAAGATGGGGCTTTCTGCAAGGGCATATGACCGCATACTTAAAGTTGCACGCACTATCGCAGATCTTGACGGGGTTGACATAATAGATAAGGCGCATATTGCGCAGGCGGTACAATACCGCAGCCTTGACCGTAAGTATTGGTCAAGATAAGATTTGTTTTAAGTATGAGGTATACATTAAAATATACAGCTAAAAAGCTGCATAAATAAATTAACCGTATCCTAAAATAAGGATACGGTTTAAGATGTTTATTAAATTTGCAGAATATTCGTGCAATAGCTATTGACAAGCAGAGAATAAAGTTATATAATAGTATACTGTATCATAATGGATTGTTCTACCCTCTACTCATAGTAGTATAACATAATACAAAATAAAATGCAACCCCCTTTTAGCTACATTTTTGTTATTATCGCCAATATTATGTTATGCTTGTGTGTCTGGAAATATCCATTGATCTGAGAATAGATTTGAGGAGTGATCACAGCCTATGGTGAAAGTCAAGCCGGTGCAGCTTGGTAAGACTGAGCGAATGAGCTTTCAAAGAATCGAAGAGGTTCTTGAAATGCCTAACCTTATTGAGGTGCAGAGAAATTCGTACGAATGGTTTTTGAAAGAAGGGCTAAAGGAGGTTTTCAGAGACGTATCTGCTATCACTGATTATAACGGTAACTTAGTTCTGGATTTTGTTGATTATTATCTAGAGGATAAGTCGAAATATTCGGTTGAAGAATGCAAAGACAGAGACGCAACCTATGCCGCACCTTTAAAGGTGAAGGCACGTCTGTTCAATCAAGAAACAGGCGAGGTCAAGGAGCAGGAAATTTACATGGGTGATTTTCCTCTTATGACTGACAGCGGAACATTTATTATCAACGGAGCTGAACGCGTTATAGTTTCACAGCTTGTCCGCTCTCCGGGTGTTTATTACGGTTTTGACTATGACAAAACGGGCAAAAAGCTATTTAGGTCAACAATGATTCCTAACAGGGGCGCTTGGCTTGAATACGAAATGGATTCTAACGATATTTTTTATGTTCGTATAGATAAAAACAGGAAAATTCCTGTTACAGCACTTATTCGTGCTCTTGGTATAAGCTCTGACAGCGAAATTGCGGAGCTTTTCGGCGAGGACGAAAGAATGGTGCAAACCATCACACATAAGGATGCTACTAAGAACACTGAGGAAGCACTGCTTGAGGTGTATAAGAAGTTGCGTCCGGGTGAGCCTCCGACAGTTGACAGTGCTCAACAGCACATCAACTCACTTTTCTTTGAAGCAAGGCGCTATGATCTCTCACGCTTCGGAAGATACAAGTACAATAAAAAACTTGGAGTTGCGTCAAGAATTATTGGCTTTAACCTTGCTGAGCCTGTTATTGACCCTTCCACCGGCGAAGTAATTGCCATGGATGGTGAGCTTTGTACCTATGAGCTTGCAATGAAAATTGAGGCTTCGGGCGTTCGGAGTGTAGTTGTCGTCGCTGAGGGTAAAAACGTCAGAGTAATTGGCAACCGCATGGTCAACATTAAGGACTTTATAAATGATGATATTGACTTTCTTGAGATTGGAATAAACGAGAGGGTCAGCTTTCCTATTCTATGCGAAATACTAGAAGCAGGGCTTGAGGGCAAGGAGCTTGAAGCAGCGCTTTCAAAGCGTGTTGATGAGCTTGTACCTAAGCATGTTGTGCTTGATGATATAATCGCATCAATCAGCTACTTTAACAACCTTTGCGACAATGTTGGCACAGTCGATGATATTGACCATCTTGGCAATCGTCGTATTCGCTCAGTTGGTGAGCTACTTCAAAATCAGTTCCGCATTGGATTCTCCCGTATGGAGCGTGTAATTCGTGAGCGTATGACCTTACAAGCGCAGGATATGGAGGTTATAACTCCGCAGGCGCTTATAAACATCCGCCCTGTAGTTGCTTCCATTAAGGAGTTCTTCGGTTCATCGCCCCTATCACAGTTCATGGACCAGCCAAACCCCCTAGCGGAGCTTACACATAAGCGCCGTCTATCAGCCTTAGGCCCAGGTGGTCTATCTCGTGATAAAAGCCATAAATTTGGGCTGCATACATGATGATGCCATGAAAGTTGTCGAGGTAGTTGTTGAACTCCTTCTGTAGGTCGGTAGTGGCATTCACCTCCTCT
>CAZLMF010000008.1:0-6905 GCA_964560565.1 uncultured Oscillospiraceae bacterium | reverse complement strand
AGCCATTATGGCCGTATGTGTCCTATCGAAACCCCTGAGGGACCGAACATCGGTTTGATTTCATATCTTGCAAGCTTTGCAAGAATAAACGAATATGGATTTATAGAAGCGCCCTACCGCAAGGTTGACAAAGAAACAGGCAAGGTGCTTGATGAAGTCGTATATATGACCGCCGATGTAGAGGATAATTTCTTTGTTGCACAGGCAAACGAGCCTCTTGACGAGGAAAACTGCTTTTCAAAAACAAGAGTTAACGTGCGTTATCGTGATGAAATTCTTGAAGTTGAGCGTGAACGTGCTCAATATATGGACGTTTCTCCAAAGATGGTTGTATCAATTGCTACTGCAATGATTCCGTTCCTTGAGAATGACGATGCTAACCGTGCTCTAATGGGTGCGAACATGCAGCGTCAGGCAGTGCCACTACTAAAAACTGAAGCCCCCATTGTTGGCACAGGCATGGAATATAAAGCGGCTGTTGATTCAGGCGCAGTTGTGGTTACAAAGGAAACAGGCGTTGTTGACCGTGTATCAGCTAATGAGATAGTTGTTAAGTCAGCAGATGGCGTTTCACACTCTAATAAGTTAATAAAATTCAAGCGCTCAAACCAGGGCACTTGCACAAACCAACGCCCAATAGTAGTCAAGGGCGAAAAGGTTAAGGCAGGGCAGGTAATCGCTGACGGTCCAGCAACCTCAAATGGTGAGATTTCCCTTGGTAAAAACGTATTAATAGGTTTTATGACATGGGAAGGCTACAACTATGAGGATGCTATTTTAATCAACGAAAAAACAGTTCGTGATGATGTGTTTACATCTATTCATATTGAGGAATATGAAATTGAAGCAAGAGATACAAAGCTAGGCCCTGAGGAAATCACTCGTGATATTCCAAACCTAGGTGACGAGCCGTTAAAGGATTTGGATGAGCGTGGCATTATCCGCATTGGTGCGGAGGTGCGCTCTGGTGACATCCTTGTCGGTAAGGTTACACCAAAGGGCGAAACCGAGCTCTCCGCTGAAGAAAGACTGCTACGTGCAATCTTCGGTGAAAAGGCAAGGGAAGTTCGTGACAACTCGCTAAAGGTACCTCATGGTGAGTATGGTATAGTTGTCGATGTTAAAGTGTTTAGCCGTGAAAACGGCGATGAGCTATCCCCCGGTGTTAATATGGTGGTTCGTTGCTATATTGCTCAAAAGCGCAAGATAAGCGTTGGTGACAAAATGGCGGGACGCCACGGTAACAAGGGCGTTGTTTCTCGCATTCTACCACAAGAGGATATGCCGTTCCTACCTGATGGAACTCCGCTTGATATTGTTCTAAATCCTTTGGGTGTTCCGTCCCGTATGAATATAGGGCAGGTGCTTGAGGTTCACTTAGGCTATGCAGCAAAAGCGCTTGGCTGGAAGGTCATGACCCCTGTGTTTGATGGCGCTCACGAGAGCGATATAGTCAGCTGCTTAAAGCAAGCCGGTCTGCGTGAGGACGGAAAGTCCATCCTATACGATGGCAGAACAGGCGATCCGTTTGACAACCCTGTAACTGTCGGCTATATGTACTTCCTAAAGCTTCACCACTTGGTTGACGATAAGATTCACGCTCGCTCAACAGGCCCGTACAGCCTTGTAACTCAGCAGCCACTCGGTGGTAAGGCTCAGTTCGGCGGTCAGCGCTTTGGTGAGATGGAAGTTTGGGCACTTGAGGCATACGGCGCAGCTTACACCTTGCAGGAGATTTTGACAGTTAAATCTGACGATGTGGTCGGACGTGTCAAGACCTATGAGGCGATAGTCAAGGGGCAAAACATACCGAAGCCCGGTATCCCCGAAAGCTTTAAGGTGCTTATTAAGGAGCTTCAATCACTGGGACTTGACGTAAAGGTGCTTGACGATCAAAACCAAGAAATCGACCTGAAACAAAACTTTGACGATGATGACGACATTGGGCTAATGCCTTTAACAGACAACTTCGAGGAAGTGCTTGTCGAGAAGGAGTTTAATGAAGGCTTTGTTATGGATGATGAGGAAGAAGCGGATAGCTTAACTGACGAGGACGATACAGAAACGTTTGTTGATGACGATGAAAATAAGGATGATGAGTTCTAGCTCTATTTTCCATTGTTTTTACAGCTAATAGAAGCGTACACATCAACATAAAGAAAGAGGGTTTGCAAACTTGGAATTCAATGTTTTTGATTCGATAAAAATTGGTCTTGCCTCACCAGAGCAGATTAGAAAATGGTCTCACGGGGTAGTAGAACGCCCTGAAACAATAAATTACAGAACCCAAAAGCCTGAGCGTGAAGGTCTTTTCTGCGAAAAGATTTTTGGCCCGCAAAAGGACTGGGAGTGCCACTGCGGCAAGTACAAGAGAATACGCTATAAAGGCAAGATATGTGACCGTTGCGGAGTTGAGGTAACTCGCGCAAAAGTTCGCCGTGAGCGAATGGGGCATATCGAGCTTGCATCACCTGTGTCTCATATCTGGTACTTCAAGGGCACACCTTCCCGCATAGGGCAAGTGCTTGATGTTTCCCCTAAAAGGCTTGAGGAAGTACTGTACTTTACAAAGTATATAGTCACCGATCCGGGTGATACTGTGCTTGTAAAGGGGCAGCTGCTCACCGAAAAAGAACACGCTGATATGCGTGAGCGTTATGAGGACGATTTTAAAGCTGATATGGGTGCAGAGGCTGTAAAAACTCTGCTTAGCGAAATTGACCTTGATAAACTTGCAGTTGAGCTCAAGGCGGAGCTTGCTGAAACACAACAGGGGCAAAAGCGCGTTAAGCTGCTAAAAAGGCTTGATGTTATTGAGGCTTTCAGGCTTTCAGGCAATCGCCCTGAGTGGATGATACTTGACGTTGTGCCTGTAATCCCACCCGATATTCGTCCTATGGTGCTTCTTGATGGCGGACGCTTTGCTACAAGCGACCTAAACGATTTGTACCGCAGGGTAATAAACCGCAACAATCGTCTTAAGAGAATGATAGAGCTTAATGCTCCGGATATAATTATCCGCAACGAGAAGCGTATGCTTCAAGAGGCAGTAGATGCCCTTATTGACAACGGCAGGCATGGCAGAGCTGTAACCGGCCCTAACAACCGTCCGCTCAAATCTTTATCCGATATGCTAAAGGGCAAGCAAGGTCGCTTTAGGCAGAATTTGCTTGGTAAGCGTGTTGACTACTCAGGACGCTCTGTTATAGTAGTTGGCCCAGACTTAAAAATTTACCAATGTGGACTTCCTAAGGAGATGGCGCTTGAGCTTTTCAAGCCTTTCGTAATGAAGAGACTTGTTGACACAGGGCATGCAAACAATATTAAATCTGCTCGCAAGATGGTTGAAAGCGCAAAGCCTGAGGTATTTGACGCACTTGAGCATGTTATAACCGATCATCCGGTGCTGCTAAACCGTGCACCAACACTTCACAGACTAGGTATACAGGCGTTTGAGCCTGTTCTTGTAGAGGGAAGAGCACTAAAGCTCCACCCACTTGTTTGTACCGCTTATAACGCCGACTTTGACGGCGACCAGATGGCAGTACACGTTCCTTTGTCTGCAGAGGCACAGGCGGAGGCACGCTTCTTGATGCTTGCCGCAAACAACCTGCTTAAGCCTTCAGATGGTCGTGCAGTTGCTGTTCCTACACAGGATATGGTACTAGGCTCGTACTATTTGACACTGCTTAAGGAAGGGGATAAAGGCGAAGGTAAAGTATTCCGTGACTTCAATGAAGCATTGATGGCATATGATGAGGGAATAGTTTCACTTCATGCTCCTATAAAGGTGCGTGTTACTAAGGATATTGGCGACAAGAAGGTTTCAAGGATTATTGATGCCACAGTCGGACGTATAATCTTCAACGAAAATATACCTCAAGACCTTGGCTATGTTGACCGCACAAAGTCCGAAACACAGTTTGACTTGGAGATTTCATTTAAGGTTGGTAAAAAGCAGCTAGGTGAAATCGTTGAACGCTGCATTAAGACGCATGGCACAGCTCCAACTTCTGAAGTGCTCGACAAGATTAAATCCATGGGCTTTAAGTACTCGACTCGTGCAGCGATTACGGTTGCTGTAAGTGACGCAGTTATTCCTCCCCAAAAAGCTGAGCTTATTAAGGAAGCAGAAAAGCAGATTGACATGATTACCGCAAATTATCGCCGTGGGTTTATCTCCAACGAGGAGCGTACAAGACATGTTCTAGATATATGGGGCAAAACCACAGATAAAGTTACCAGCGCACTTACTAAGAACCTTGATGCTTACAACCCTATCTTCATGATGGCTGACTCAGGTGCTCGTGGTAGCACAAACCAAATTCGTCAGCTTGCAGGTATGCGTGGACTTATTGCAAATACCTCAGGTATTACAATTGAGATACCGATTCGTTCAAACTATCGTGAGGGTCTAAACATTCTGGAGTACTTTATTTCATCTCGTGGTGCGCGTAAAGGTCTTGCCGATACCGCTCTTCGTACCGCCGACTCAGGCTATCTGACACGTCGACTTGTTGACGTATCACATGTTGTAATCATCAGAGAAAAAGATTGCAGTACTAAGGAAGGCATTGATGTTTACGAAATTCGCGAGGGCAACGAGATAATTGAGCCATTGGCGGATCGTCTTGTTGGGCGCTACCTTGTTGAGGATTTATTAGATCCTGTAACAGGTGAGCTGTTAATGTCCAAGGATAAGATGATGAACGATGCCGATGTTGACAGGATAATTGCTGCCGGAGTGCATAAACTAAAAATTCGTTCAGTACTTGCTTGTCAGGCAAAACAAGGCGTATGCGCAAGATGCTATGGCTCAAACCTTGCTAATGGTAAGTCTGTTGAACTTGGTGAAGCAGTAGGTATTATTGCCGCTCAGTCAATCGGTGAGCCTGGTACACAGCTTACAATGCGTACGTTCCATACAGGCGGTATTGCGTCTGCGGATGACATTACTCACGGTCTTCCCCGTGTTGAGGAGCTTTTCGAGAGTCGTCGTCCGAAGTCAAGTGCTACAATCACAAGGATTACCGGAACAGTTCGCATGGAGGAGATTAAGAAGGTTCGTAACGTCATCGTCACAAGCGAGGACGGCACCGAAGAAGCCTATCCGATTCCCTTCGGCTTCCGTATAAAGGTTGAAGAGGGCGACAAGATCACTGCCGGTGACGCACTTACAGAAGGTAGTGTAAACCCCCATGACGTGCTAAGTGTCAAGGGCGCCGAGGCTGTTCAGAACTACATTATTGCTGAGGTTCAAAAGGTTTATCGTATGCAGGGTGTTGACATCAACGACAAGCATATTGAGGTAATTATTCGCCAAATGATGCGCAAGGTTCGAATTGAGGACAGCGGTGATACCTATCTACTGCCGGGTGCTCTAGTCGAAAAGAGTGAGGTCACAGAGATAAACAATTCCATTGAAGAGAGGATAGCAGCAGGCGAGATTACACTAAAGCCTGCGATAAGTACACCTGTAATGCTTGGTATTACCAAGGCATCACTTGCTACTGACAGCTTCCTTTCAGCTGCGTCCTTCCAGGAAACCACTCGAGTCCTCACGGATGCCGCTATCAGAGGCAAGACAGATCCGCTGCTCGGATTAAAGGAGAATGTAATCATCGGTAAGCTCCTACCGGCAGGTACAGGTATGAATTGCTACAATAATGTAAAAATAATCGACCATAATGAGAGCCATTCTGAGAGCAATTCATAGCACATATTAACAAAATTCAGATAAAAGCGACACGAGAAGCTTTGAAGTTATTGACAAGGTCTAAAATTTCGTGTAAAATCTTTAATTGTATGCATAATGCGTGTACCTTGTATATTTTCAAGGTACATCGCATAAGCATAGATATTTTATATGTAAGGAGGTGGAGAAAAATAAATGCCAACCTTTAATCAATTGGTTCGCAAAGGCAGGAAGGTTTCGATTTACAAATCAAAATCACCTGCTCTTCAAAGAGGACTAAACACTCTTAAGAAGCAGACAACCGAACATAGTTCACCACAGAAGCGTGGAGTATGCACGGCTGTTAAAACCAGCACCCCTAAGAAGCCGAACTCAGCAATGCGTAAGGTTGCCAGAGTACGTCTTTCAAACCAAGTTGAGGTGACTGCGTATATCCCTGGAGTAGGGCACAACTTGCAGGAGCACAGTGTCGTTCTGATTCGAGGCGGACGTGTTAAGGATTTACCCGGTGTACGTTACCATATTGTTCGCGGTACACTAGACGCACAAGGCGTTGCAAACCGCAAGCAGAGTAGATCCAAGTACGGAGCAAAGCGTCCAAAGGCAGGTGCGCCGAAGAAGTAAAAACCATAGCCACACTTTGTGGAGAAATATACTTTTGTATATTACCTCTACATGGTATCGGCGGAAGGTGACTTTCGAGTACCGATGAATTCATTATTTTGTGAAGGAGGGAAGCGAAGTGCCAAGAAGAGGTAGTATACCAAAGCGTGATGTGTTACTAGATCCGCTTTACAACTCTAAGCTTGTTACACGCTTAGTCAATAGCATCATGCTAGATGGCAAAAAGGGTATTGCGCAGAAGATAGTTTACGGCGCATTCGATATTGTCCAGGAAAAGTCCGGTAAGGATCCGCTTGAAGTTTTCGAGCAGGCAATGGAGAATATCATGCCATTACTGGAGGTTAAGGCTCGCCGTGTAGGCGGTTCAACCTATCAGGTGCCACTAGAAGTTCGTGCGGACAGACGTCAGACATTAGGTCTACGCTGGCTGACACTATATGCAAGACAGCGCGGAGAAAAGACAATGCGTGAGCGTCTTGCTGGTGAAATCCTTGATGCTGTTAGCAGTCAGGGTGGAGCGCACAAGAAGCGTGAAGATACACATAGAATGGCTGAAGCTAATAAGGCTTTTGCTCATTACAAATTC
>CAZLMF010000007.1:26574-33940 GCA_964560565.1 uncultured Oscillospiraceae bacterium | reverse complement strand
AGCATGGGAGATAAGGGCATAATGAGGGTGGACGAGCTAGGATGTACTCATATAAACGCACCTGTAATTTGCACACGCACAACAGTAGGAGCAGGAGACAGTGCAATCGCAGGCTATCTATATGGATTACAGCAGGGTGATGCACCCAATCAAACGCTCAAGCTTGCCGCTGCATGCGGCGCATGTGCATGTGAACTAGATACAGCAGGGGGAATTACCTTGCAGAAAATAAAAACTATGCTGGAAAGGCTGGAAAGACAAGACTGATGAGAAAAATTTTATGTTTATCACTTACCGCTATGTTGATTTTATTTACAGGATGTAGTGGAGGAATTGAATTTGATGAGGAAACCATGGAGATGGTGCAACTAAATGAGCCTGTTGAAGGACAGGATATGGCTATCATAACGACCAATTACGGCGTTATTAGGGTTGTACTCTATCCTGAGCGCAGCCCAAAAGCAGTGGAAAACTTTGTTACACTGGCAAATGAAGGCTATTACGACAACCAAACCGTATTCGGTATTGAGCCGAGCGTTTACTTTATGGCAGGCAGTCCTTCTGAGGATGGCTCAGACGCAAAAACCATTACAGGTAAAGCTATTAAAGTTGAATGGCATCAGGATTTATGGCCCTTCAAAGGGGCACTTTGCGCCATAGGAGGCAAGGAGGGCTACTTCGATAGCCGATATTTCTTCGCAGGAAGTGTTGATATTACAGAAGAGCTTACAACAGGCATGAAAGCCAACAACTACCCCCAAATGGCCATTGACGGGTTTGTTAAGCTAGGTGGAGTTCCAGCATTTGCAATGAGCTATACAGTTCTCGGTCAAACCATTGAAGGTCTCGATGTTTTAGACAAAATTTTGGAAGTAAAAAACATGGACAACGAGCTTAAAACTCCTGTAGATAAAATTATAATTGAAAAAATTGAAATTACTACTTACCAAGATAATTAGCAATTTATACAGCACTTTCACACATTTTAAATGTCGCATAATGAGTTATAAAAGTGGCAATATTATATTTGAGGATTGTGAAACAAATTGGTTACAAAAGTTAAAAAACGGTAACAATTCGGATACAATATGGATATGTGAGCAGGAAATATCTACTTACTACTTTTCAATTGCGAAATAGTGTGATATAATTTAGAAGAAGAAATAAGGGAGCGTGTCATGTTGGAAAAGTTTGTTATAAACGGCGGTAGGGCATTAAAAGGCGAAGTTCACATCAGTGGAGCCAAAAATGCAGCTGTCGCAATAATTCCTGCAACAATACTTGCTGATGGGCCATGTATACTTGAAAATGTTCCAAACATTAGCGATGTTTCCATAATACTGCGAATACTCTATGAGATGGGCGCATCTGTTAAAATGATAAATAAGTCAACAGTCCAAATCGACTGCACAAACATAAAAGATCCTGTTGTACCCTATGAAATGACAAGGCTTATGCGTGCATCTTGTTATTTTCTAGGTGCGCTTTTGGGAAAATTCAAGCGCGCGAGGGTATCAATGCCCGGCGGCTGTGACTTAGGCGATCGCCCAATTGACCAGCACCTTAAATGCTTTAAGGCACTAGGCGCTGAGTCCTCTATCGACCATGGTATGGTTGACCTAAAAACTGATCAGTTAATAGGCGCACAGATCTATTTTGACATGGTGACAGTTGGCGCTACTATAAATGCAATGCTTAGCTCAGTTAAGGCACAAGGGCTTACCATAATCGAAAATGCTGCTAAAGAGCCTCATATTGTTGACGTTGCAAACTTCCTAAACTCCATGGGAGCAGACATTATGGGCGCAGGCACTGATGTTATTAAGGTGCGTGGCGTGGAGTCACTTAAAGGCGCAACCTATGCAATTATCCCAGACCAAATTGAGGCAGGCACTTATATGGCAGCTGCTGCTGCAACTCGTGGAGATATCCTTATTCGCAATGTTATACCAAAGCATCTTGAAAGCATTACAGCAAAGTTTGAGAAAATAGGCGTTAATATCGAGGAATACGACGATGCAATCCGTGTATGGGTTGATGGGCCATTAGTCAAGACCAGCGTCAAGACCATGCCCCACCCTGGATTCCCCACAGATATGCAGCCTCAGGTTTCAGCTTTACTTACTCTTGCGGAGGGGACAAGCATCATCACTGAAAGCATGTACGATAACCGCTTTAAGTATGCAGATGAGCTACGTCGTATGGGCGCAGACATATCAGTTGATGGTAAGGTCGCTGTAATTGAGGGGACAGGCAAGCTAACAGGCGCACCTGTTAGGGCAACTGACCTACGTGCTGGAGCGGCACTTATTATAGCAGCGCTTGCAGCTGAGGGCACTACCGAAATTGAAGATATATTTCACATTGAACGCGGATATGAGGATATGGAGCTAAAACTTAAAAAGTTAGGCGCCGATATTGTCAAGAAAACCATACCCGGCACTGCAATGCGAAAGGCGCTATAAGGTTCATATAAGCTCTCGATAGAGGGCTTTTTTGATACATACACTAATGCCGGAAAGGATTTATATGTCACGATTAGTTCCGTTATTTAGCTCAAGTAAGGGCAATTCTATATTTGTAGGCAGTACCTGCGCAGGGATTTTAGTTGATGCAGGGCAAAGCTGTCGTGCAATAACAAAAGCTCTGGACTGCTGTGGGATAGCTTTAGGTGCTGTAAAGGGTATATTTGTCACCCACGAGCATATTGACCATGTAAGAGGGCTTTATCAACTGCAAAAGCAGCATAAGCTGCCTGTATATGGCTCAAAGGGCACAATTGAATTTCTTATAGGCAATAATTTGCTTTACAGCGATGAACAGGTTTACGAGGTGAATGGCAACAGCGAATGCGTTGCAGATATGGAGATAAATGCTTTCTGCACACCCCATGATTCCCAAGAAAGCGTGGGCTTTACGATCACCACCTCAGATGAGCGAAAAATCAGCGTATGCACCGATTTAGGTGAAATAACGCAAGAGGTTGCAGAGAGCTTACAAGGCAGCGATTTAGTCCTCCTTGAAGCAAACTATGACGAGATAATGCTGCAAAACAATCATACATATCCAGCCTTCACAAAGAAGCGAATTGCCTCAAACCATGGGCATCTTTCGAACTCGGAAAGTGCCGCTTACATAAAAAAGCTAATATGCTCAGGCACAACAAGGATAGTGCTTGGGCATTTAAGCCAAAACAATAACCGCCCTGATTTGGCGGTTACAAAGGTATTATCCGAGCTTTCGGAATTTAAGCTAGGGGTTGACTTCACACTTGATGTAGCACCCGTGGCAACACAAGGAAAATCAATAGCGCTCTAATAAGAGCGCTATTTGTGATATTTACTGCTTGCATTGATTGAAAGGGCACGGTAAAGCTGCTCAAGGAGCATAATTCGTGCAAGCTGATGCGGGAATGTCATTTCCGACATTGATAAGCGTAGCTTGCATATGGACTTTACCGCCTCTGATAGCCCGTGAGAGCTTCCAATAATGAAGTTTATGGTGCTTATGCCGTCAACAGCAAGGCTTTCTATGGTTTTTGCAAGAACCTCACTTGTGTACATTTTGCCCTCTATGCAAAGGGCAATGGAATAGCCTTTAAGCTTTGGCAGTAGTTGTGATGCTTCTGCCTCTAATGCTTGATTTATCTGCGCTTCATTTGGGCTTTCGGGTAGCCTTGCCTCAGAAAGCTCGATAATGTTAAGCTTACAATATGCACTTAACCGCTTGGCGTATTCGGCAGATGCCTCACGCCAATGCGGTTCTTTTAATTTTCCAAAGGTGTAAAGGTTCACAGTCAGCATTAAAACTTCCTTCTCTTTTTGACCTGCTTTAGTTTCTTTCTGCGCCTATTAAGCACGATAAAGAGAACGATATAAAATACAATCAGCACAGAAAGGACAATCACCGCAAGCTTAAACCATCCTGATGCAACAAGTATCTTTAGCTTATCTAGCACATATAAAAACTCACTACGCTCGACACTTTCGGCGGCGACTAGATCGATAACCGCAAGGGTTTCCCCCTCAAAGCGAAGCTCCATCTTTCCAAGGACAGTTCCAGCCTCGACAGGTGCAACAAGTGTCTGCTTTTCGGGCAGAATACGCTGAACTGAAGTCTTATCAACATTTGAGGGTAGTAATGTTCCAAATGAGGTGTTAGGCTTTAGGATAACATAATCATTCCCTGCGGACTGCTCAACTGCAAACTCCATTATTTCCTCATCGGTTGAAATTACGCTTGTATACTTAAAACCATCAAAAGCCCAGTTGTAAAGGTTTATATGGTCGGTGTAAGAAGTCTTTTTTGCGAGAGGATTGCCGTCTTTATCATACTGCGGACCGCCTAGGGTAGCAAGCAGATACGAATAGCCATTTTTGCTTCCCATGGTGACAAGACAAAGCCCAGCCTCGGGCAAAGTGCCTGTCTTAATGCCCTTAACATAAGGGTAGTAGTACTCGCCGCCAAGACCTACATCAAGCATGGTGTTAGTGTGGTAGATAGTGCGTGGCTCGGTGTGGTAGCTTGTTGCCTCCATAGTCCAGCTTGTGGTGCAGGATATATCTTGAAACAGCGGCAAATTATCAAGAGCATATTTCGTGATAAGGTAAACATCATAAGCAGTAGTATATTGGTTTTCGTCAAACAAACCATGAGCATTAGCGTACCTTGTATTCACAGCGCCGATTTCCTGCGCTTTTTCGTTCATCATAGCGACAAAGTTGTCAAGGCTTTCGCCTCCCACATACCAGCCGATAATACTTGCAGCTTCACAAGCAGACCTTAGCATAAGAGCATATGCCAAATCCTTTAGGTTGACGGTTTCGTTCGGACGAATGTCCGCATTAGAAACGCCTATGCCGTAGAATTCATCGAACAAAAAGGATGGTGCTTTGACGTAAGTCCCTTCAAGGTCATCTGTATTTTCAAGCATTACTATTAACGTCATAATCTTTGTAAGGGACGCAGGATACATCTTCTCGGCGGAGTTCTTATCGAACACAACAATGTCAGTGTCAAGATTTACCATATAAGAAGCACCACTAGAAACGGCAAAAGGTGGCTCAAAAGCTGCTGAGCTCGGCGTAACAAATATCGAGAATGTCAATATGAGTGCCATTATTGCACTACATATTTTCGTATGTCGCATATGGACAAACCCCTTTCTTTAAGGTATCATATATATTATAGCAAATTTCATCATGAAGATAAACACATATTACTAAATTGTAACTATTTAGTGCGGCAAAACCGCAGAACAAGGAGAAACTTAATGCAATCAATGAAAATGTCATGCCCCTGTCACTTCGGACTAGAGGGAATTTTATCAGGTGAGCTAAAAAGAATGGGCGCAAAGGATATTGTCGTCACAGATGGTCGTGTGCAATTTAGCGGCGAAGCTGTGGATATGGTTCGTGCGAACCTCTGGCTGCGCACCGCTGAGCGTGTGCAAATTGTGCTAGGGGAGTTCAAAGCATCAAGCTTTGAGGAGCTTTTTGACGGAGTGCGTGCCCTTGAGCTTGAGCGATATATCGGTAAAGAGGATGCATTCCCGGTAAAGGGATTTGCACTTAACTCTCAGCTTTACAGTATTCCCGACTGCCAGTCAATCATCAAGAAAGCAGCTGTTGAAAGACTAAAGGAGGTATACGGTATATCATGGTTTGAAGAAACAGGACCAAAAGTGCAAATAAACTTTGCAATTCTTAAAGACGTAGTTACCATTATGCTTGATACCTCAGGTGTGGGGCTTCATAAAAGAGGTTATCGTGATAAGGCGAACGCCGCACCTATTAAGGAAACCCTCGCTGCAGGCATTGCAGACCTTGCTTGGGTACGCCCAGACAGCGTCCTGTACGACCCGCTTTGCGGCTCCGGGACAATGCTCATCGAAGCTTGCTATAAAGCACTCAACGTTGCTCCGGGCATCCGCAGGCGCTTTGCAGCGGAGAAGTGGGGAAGTATTCCGGCTGAGATATGGGCGCAGGAGCGCTCAAGGGCAAAGGACTTAGTAAGGCGTGATGCAAGTTTAGTTGCTTATGGCAGTGATATTGACCCTGCTGCAATCGAGCTTACCCGAGATAACGTCAGAAAAGCAGGTGTAAGCGGCCGCGTTAAGCTAGAGCAGCTGGATGTCAAGGATTTTGCCTATAAATCCGAGCAGGGGATAGTGCTGACAAATCCACCTTACGGTGAGCGAATGCTTGAGCTTAGTGAAGCCGAGCAACTTTACACCGCAATGGGTAAGGTGCTTGAAAAAAATGACGCACACCGCTGTTACATTATCTCACCACACGAGGAGTTCGAGCGAATGTTTGGCAAAACCGCAGATAAAAGGCGAAAGCTCTACAATGGCATGATAAAGTGCCAGCTTTACATGTACTTCAAATAAAAAAAACGGAGTGTTGGATTATCCAGCACTCCGAATTTTTGTATACCTTATTATTCCTCGTCTGAGCTAATCTCAACGCCTGCTGCTTCAGCGGCAGCCTTTATCTCAGCCTGTTCTTCGCTGTCTTTTTCCTCAGCGGCAGGGACTAAAGCCTTCATAGAAAGACTAATACGCTTCTTCTCAAGGTCAATATCAGTGATTTGAACCTGAACCTCCTGCCCAACCTTAAGCACATCAGCTACATTGTCAACACGCTCGTTGGAGATTTGGGACACATGAATAAGCCCATCAATTCCGGGAATAATCTGTGCGAAAGCTCCGAATGGAGTAAGTGAAACAACCTTAGCGTCAACATTCTGACCAACAGAGTAGTTTCTGGAAAGAATTTCCCAAGGATTATCCTCAGCTTTTTTGAAGCCAAGTGAAATCCTCTTACGATCCTTATCAAGGTCCTTTACAAAGACTTCAAGCACATCGCCAACCTTGACAACCTCACTTGGATGCTTAATACGCTTCCATGAAAGCTCAGAAATATGCACCATTCCATCGATGGAGCCAAGATTAACAAACGCACCGTAGCTTGTCAGTGACTTTACAGCGCCCTTGAATACCTGACCGACTTCAATTGTATCCCAGAACTTCTCTTGTTCAGCCTTTTGAGCTTCCTTGAGAACAGCCTTAATCGAACCGACAGCTCTGCCACGGCCTTCGTTTACTTCTAAAACCTTAAATCTTACAGTATTACCCTTTAGGTTTTCGAGGTTTTCCTCACGTTGCAGGGAAGACTGTGAAGCGGGTACAAACACCCTTACACCATTGCAAAGTACGATTATACCGCCCTTGACAACGTTTGTAACTACACCCTCGAGAACTGCGTCCTGCTCACTTGCAGCAACGATTTTCTCAAAGCCAATAATTGAGTCAACCTTTTTCTTTGATAAGGTAACAACACCCTCTTGATCGTTTACCTTGATG
>CAZLMF010000007.1:8479-26564 GCA_964560565.1 uncultured Oscillospiraceae bacterium | reverse complement strand
TTTCTTCGCCGACCGTTACAACATCAGATGGCTTGAGGGAGCTGTCATCGGTAAGCTCCGAATACGGTATATATCCGGTTTGCTTTACGCCGATATCGACGATAGCTTCGTTGTTATTAACTGATGTTATAACACCCTTAACCCTATTCCCCGTATATATTTTTTTAAGAGACAGCTCAAGTGCCTCCTCAAAATTGAATTCCTCATCAGTGCTGTTGACATCGTTCAGAATTTCAGACATGGTTTCAACTACCTCCTGTATAATATGTGCAGGCGTCGATGCGCCTGCAGTAACCCCAATTTTTTTTGCGCCCGTGAAATCAATGCTCCCTAGCTCGTCCGCACTTTCAATATGATATGCTCGCGCAGGCGAGTCTGTACATAGTTGAAACAGCTTGATTGTATTAGAGCTATTTTTGCCGCCTATTACAATCATTATGTCTGAGCTTTGTGCAAGAGCATTTGTTTCCTGCTGACGAAAAGACGTTGCATTACATATTGTATCAAAAAAAAGAGCATTTGTATATAGTTTTCTCGCACTTTTCTCACAATTTTTCCATTGAAACAGATTAAAAGTAGTTTGTGCGACGAAAACAACCGACTTATCAATGGGAATTATACCCTTAACTGCAAGCGTTTCCAGTTCTTCCTCGTTTTTCACCACATAGGAGTTTGTGCTGCAATGACCTCTAATACCCTCGACTTCCGGATGATTCACATCCCCGAATATTATTATATCCGCTCCTAAAGCAGAATGCTTTGCTACTATTTTATGAATTTTTGAAACAAATGGGCAGGTGGCATCAACATAATCCGTATTTTTTTCTGCAAGCTTGTCGTATATACCATTTGAAACCCCATGGGAGCGTATCACGACACACTCATTAGGATTTGCCTCATCAATTTTTTCAATCACTCGGACACCCTGCGAACTTAGCCTATCAGTTACTTGCTTATTGTGTATAATCGGCCCTAGAGTGCTAACTTTCTTGCCTGCTGCAACTAGGTCATCCACCATTTTAACAGCTCGGTCAACCCCAAAGCAAAAGCCTGCTGACTTTACAACTGTAATATCAACCATTTGCCTGCACCAAGAGACTGCCAACCTCGTCCATTATAAGTCCACTTACACGCTTTAGGTCAGAGCGATTTTGGGGATCGAGCTTTAGTTGATCAGCTGTAATCACCTTGCCCACATTTACTCTTACCTTGCGCCGAATTAGCGCACGTCCTCCGTAGCTTATCGCCATAGGGACAACATCCGCACCTGTTTGCGATATTATAACGGAAATACCCGATTTCCCACGTAAAACAGTACCGTCACGCTTTTTATTTCGAGTTCCCTCAGGGAAGATTATCAGCGCTCGCCCTTCCTTTACTACCTCAACAGCTCGGTCAATAGCCGAGGTATCTCCAGCCCCCCTTGTGACAGGGAACGCACCAAAAGCGCGAATAAACCAAGCAAAAAGCTTGTTTTTAAAAAGCTCAACCTTTGCCATAAAGCCATAACGTGCCTTGATTGCTATGCCTATAAAAAATGGGTCTGCATAGCTTTGGTGGTTGCATGCAACTATAAATCCGCCCTTTTTAGGCACATTCTCCATACCTGTTACCTTGAGGTTATATATAATATGCATAATTCCTCGCACAATCACGCGAATAATTCTAAGTATCATACAGAAAGCTTCTCCTTAATTATTGACTCGATATGAGCAATTGACTGCTCTAAGGTATTCCCGGTTGTGTCAACAAGTATTGCGTCCTGCGCCTGTTTAAGCGGCGCAATAGCCCTTGTGCTATCGTTATGGTCACGCAGCTTCACATCTGCAAGCACCTCTCCATAGGTCACAACCTGCCCCTTAGCAATAAGCTCATCATAACGGCGAGTTGCTCTTTCCTGCGCACTTGCAGTGAGGAATATTTTAAGGTCAGCATTCGGCAGTACAACCGTGCCAATATCTCGCCCATCCATGATAATATTGTTATTCCTTGCAATTTCACGTTGCTGCTCAAATAAAAACTCACGCACTTCGGGGATTGCCGATACAGCTGATGCCCCAAGGGAAAGCTCCGGTGTGCGAATTTTATCGGAAACGTCTTCACTGCCTAAAAAAACTCGCTGTTCATCATCTACAAAGCGTATTGATACCTCAAGCTTCTCAAGCATGGACTTTACCACGCTTGCATCAGAGGGCGAGCCTCCATGTTTAATCACATGGTATGCTATTGCACGATAAAGCGCTCCTGTGTCAACGTATATAAAGCCTATAGCTTTTGCGCACCTGCGTGCGATAGTGCTTTTTCCTGCCCCTGCAGGGCCGTCAATGGCGATATTAAGTGGCATTTTAACCCCCAAATAAATATCATTATAGTATTCATGCATGTAATCCTGCTAAAAAGCCCGTAGAAAAGGCGATTTGTAAATTAAAGCCCCCTGTATAGGCATCAACATCAATAACCTCACCTGCAAAGAATAAACCTTTTGTAAGCTTTGACTCCATGGTTTTTGGGTCAATCTCCACAGTTGATACGCCACCCCTTGTGACAATGGCTTCCTCAATAGGGCGAAAAGCCTTAACTGAAAGGGGCAAACTCTTCAAAAGCTTGCATAGCGTTGCACGTTGTTCACGGGTAATCGAATTTGCCTTAGTGTCGCCGTTAATGCCCGAAAGCCCCACCACAACTGCAATAAGCTTTTGCGGCAATAAACTGCCAAGTAAATTAGAGAAATCACGGTTTGAGTATGTTGCAATCTCCCTAAGTAAACGCTTATCAAGGGTTTGCTCATCCAAAGCAGGCTTTAAATCTATCTCAAGAGAGTAGCGGTTGCTTTCAAGCTCCTCCATATGAGCACTTGCGGAAAGCACCAAAGGTCCGGACACCCCAAAATGCGTAAACAGCATTTCGCCAAGCTCCTCGAAAACAATCCTCTTATTTTTCGAATTATCAATAACTTTAAGGGTAACATTTTTAAGGGAAAGCCCCATAGCGTCAGCGCACCATTTTTCCTGTGTCACAATCGGCACAAGCGAGGGTGAAACGTCAGATACAGTATGACCTGCTTGCATCGCAAGGGCGTAGCCATCTCCTGTTGAGCCTGTAAGCGGGTAGGAGCGCCCTCCTGTGGCTATGATCACACTTTTTGCGTTATATATTATATTATCTGCGCATAAAACGCCTTTTATCTGTCCATCTTCAAGTTTTAAGCCTTCAGCCTTTGCCCTAACAGTTTTCACGCCGTACTTATTAAGCGTTTTCACAAGTGCATCCACCACTTCAACCGCCTTGTCTGATACGGGAAAGACTCGATTACCTCGCTCAGTTTTTGTGGCAACCCCAAGACTTTCAAAAAAATCTATTGCATCCTGTGGTGTAAACTGTGAAAATGCTGAGTATAAAAACTTAGGATTATGGGGAATATTCTTAAAAAGCTCATCACGCTGGCAATTGTTTGTAATGTTACAACGCCCCTTGCCTGTGATAAGCAGTTTTCTCCCTAAACGCTCGTTCTTATCAAGAATTAGGACACTTTTCCCCTGCTGTGCGCAAGTGATTCCAGCAAGCATACCTGCAGCACCGCCGCCTATAATAATCACATCATGTGTTGTTATCGGGTTTTTCATATACGTTGTACTGCTCCCAAATATTTTCAAGTGTTTCGAAGGAACGTGAAACGTCCTCCTTTTTATGCATTCCAAGTGCAACTATAAGTGCATTAAGCAATGATAGGGGAGCGACAAAGCTATCAACAAATGACGCCATATCACTTTTTGCAAGTAACACATGGGTTGCAAGGCTTGCAAGAGGTGAGGCAAGACTGTCGGTAATAGCAAGCACAGAGGCATTGCAATCCGAAGCGTATCTAAACGCCTTAACAGTGCTGCTTGAGTACCTCGGAAAGCTCAAGCCTATCATTATATCCTTATCGGAAATGCGCATAATCTGCTCAAACATTTCACTTGAGCTTGTTGCCTGCACAAGCTTAACATCGCTAAATATCAAATTAAGGTAATATGCTAGGAAGTTTGCAAGGGAAGATGCGGAGCGTGAACCGATAATATATATCTTTTCTGCATTTGCAATCGCTTTTACTGCATCATGAAAGGTTTGTCTTGAAATTATTTCAATAGTACCTTTAATAAGCTCAATATCGTGCGAAAGCACCTTTTCGAGTATATCGCCGGTGCCGATATGATCGCTACTAACCTCCATACGTTGAATGGTGGTTAAACGGTTGCGAACAAGCTCTTGCAATGAGCGCTGAAAGGATGGGTAGCCATCAAAACCAAGCTCAGTGGCAAAGCGAACAACTGTTGATTCGCTGACACCTACAATAGTGCCAAGCTTCGAAGCAGTCATAAAAGAAGCTTTGTCATAATGGTTTAGTATATAATTTGCAATGAGTCGTTGTCCTTTTGAGAAAACAGGGATATT
The DNA here is from genome assembly GCA_964560565.1 of uncultured Oscillospiraceae bacterium. Lineage (GTDB taxonomy): Bacteria > Bacillota > Clostridia > Oscillospirales > Ruminococcaceae > CAZLMF01. Next base: position 22,130 of record CAZLMF010000007.1, on the reverse strand, counting down.
TTCGCTTATTAGTGAAAGAAGCCCCTTATCCATTTGTATCCATCCTTAAAGCAAAATGATTTGATATAATAATACTATATATTATTGTAGACGATTTTACACCAAAAAGTCAATAGCAGCGAATATTTTCATTTCTAAGGTGTTGACAATTCTGTTCCAATCTGTTATACTAAATTTCGCGCCAATCGAGAAAAGAACTTTAGATTGCCACATTTATAATTGCGGGTGTAGTTCAATGGTAGAACTCCAGCCTTCCAAGCTGGTCGCGTGGGTTCGATTCCCATCACCCGCTCCATTTAGTTGTAAAAGCAAATTATATGCGCCTCTAGCTCAGGTGGATAGAGCAACTGCCTTCTAAGCAGTAGGCCACAGGTTCGAGTCCTGTGAGGCGTACCAATAACAATAATATGGTGGGTATAGCTCAGTTGGTTAGAGCGCCAGATTGTGGTTCTGGAAGTCGTGGGTTCGAATCCCATTACCCACCCCATTAAAACAAAAACGCAGCATGGTGAATTCCATGCTGCGTTTTTGTAATACACTATGCTAAATCAAATCTATCTAACCCAAAGACAACCTCGCAAAAAACAGTTGCCAATAAATAAATATCGTGATAAAATGATATTATACTTATACGATTCTATTGCCTTTTTGCGCTTAAAACATAGGAAGGACAATGATTGATTATGACTGATAGCCCCATTATAATGGCGTTGCTTGCTACGACAAGCACATGGATGTTGACTGCTGTGGGAGCTGCCTTTGTGTTCTTTTTCAAGGAAATACGTCCCCATGTGCTCAACACAATGCTGGGATTTGCCTCAGGCGTAATGATTGCTGCAAGTTTTTGGTCGCTGCTCGCACCTGCCATTGAAATGGCAGAGGGTGGGCCATTACCTACATGGCTTGTTGCAGCGATTGGCTTTCTCTTGGGTGCGGGGTTTCTATTTCTTGCGGACAAGATTATCCCCCACATGCACTTCAACGAATCCAAGCCTGAGGGGATAAATACAAACATGCGCCGTAGTATGCTTTTGGTGCTGTCTATTACGCTACACAACATACCCGAGGGACTTGCAGTGGGCGTTGCATTTGGCGCAGCAAGCTCTACCGAGGGCGCAATTCTCCCTGCCATTGCGGTTGCAATGGGAATAGGCTTGCAAAACCTGCCTGAGGGTGCGGCGGTGTCTATACCGCTTCGCAGGGAGGGAATGTCACGCTCAAAGGCGTTCTTTTACGGGCAAGCATCCGGCATGGTTGAGCCAATAGCGGGTGTTATTGGCGCACTGCTTGTTGTGTTTATCGAGCCGATTTTGCCGTATGCTCTTGCATTTGCGGCTGGTGCAATGATTTATGTGGTGGTAGAGGAGCTAATCCCCGAGGCGCAATCAGGCGACCACGAGGGAACTCACTATGCAACCCTTGGCTGTATAATAGGCTTTGTGCTGATGATGGTACTTGACGTCGCATTAGGATAAACCTAAAATATGAAAGCACCCCCCCTCACTTATGTGAGGGGGGGTGCTTTAGCTTGGCTTAATAATAAGTAGTATAGCTATAGTAAGTATATGTAAGAGTATCATTGTCACTATAAACGGTATAAATTGCTCGTACTTGGTAGTAATAGCCTGAAGTGACCTGATATGAGTAGTTTGTTGCTGAGTAATTAGAGTGTAAGTTTTGATTTTTGCTGTACACGCTCTGCCATTTCCCGTTTTTTTGCTGTTGCAAAGCAACTTGGCTGTAAATCACAGTAACGTCGTCTTCGCCTGAGAATTGGCTTGATACAGTTGCCAAGCCGGAAGAGGAAATAGATAAGTAAGTAGAAGAGCTTGAAGAAGGAGTCACAAAATCCTCCTCTTGCGAGATAACTAGTTCCTGTGCAGAAATGGAAACAGCTAAAATCAACGAGAACACGAGCGCCAGACTAGATCTGTGGATTATGCGTGGTAACTTTTTCATTTAACAACCTCCTTTATGTCCATAGGGCTTATCCCTATTGTAGGCGTTATTGAATAGAGTCTATAATTTCAAGGAGTCTTTCCTTGCTGACGTTTCCTTCTACAGCATAGAAGTAAACGCCATCAGTCCACATATACTGGTATTTCTCTTTTATAAAATAAATCAGTTTTCCATCGTATCCGTTTATTTTCACATCGTGTATTTCTAAAACTTCTTCTGCTATTAAATAAGAAGGTCCAATGGTTAATGATTGGAAGTAAGTGATTTTTTCTTCACCCTTAGTATATCGGACAAAGTAACATGCCCAATCATCGACCATAACAAGTTTCTCGTAGTCCTCAAGGATGGTTGGCTTATAAACAGAGGAAATCTCATTTAAAGGTTCGCTGTCGGTTTGTACCCTTATTGATAATAGATTTTCAAAGGGACTAATAATAAGCTTTAAGAAAGAGTTGCGGACAGCGTCAATGCTCATCAGAGAAACAGAAATAGTGAGGACTGCAATGATTATGCAAGCCACCCTTCTGGCAGTAGTAGAAACCATACGACGCAAAGGTACAGCCTCCTTGCGGATAAGCTTTCTCATTCTTTCCTCAAAACTCTCCGAAAATTCGTACTGCATATCCTCATCAGACAGGACATACTGTTGTGCCATATTTTGAGAATAAACATCCAAAGCAGCACATAATACTTTTTTTCGTTTCTTAAGACCTTTCATTTTTATCACTCCTTACAGCTAAGAATCAGAGGATTTTTAGATTTTCTCTGATTTTCTTTGTTGCGCGTGCAACGCGTCCACGAACAGCTTCATGCGAAATGCCAAGCATTTTTGAAATCTCCTTACCGGAAAAGTCGTAGTAGTACTTTAGCATTAGAATATCAGCGTTTTCAACATCAATATTCTCAAGTGCGCTCACCATTTCATCAATTGTAGCTTCGGGTATAGAGTGGCTTGTTTCTGGAATTTCTTCAATATCTGCATTATCGTCGATGTTGTTCAGAATATTTTGGCGTTTTCGATATAAATTAATAGAAGTCCCTCTAACTATAATAACCATTAAATTCTTGGTTTTGTGACGCTCAGAAATGTTAATTTTTTGTAACATATTTAAAACTTTTAAGAAAGCCTCGTGAACAGAGTCCTCAGCCGCTCCAAAATCATGAAGGATTCCCATGGCAGTTTTCATCATTAATTGTCTGTAATCGATATATAGTTGTTCAAACTTCGATTTTTCTTCATCAGTGTCCAGCATTGATAGATATATTAGCATATTATTCCTCCATTTCCTCAACATAAAAATAATTTTAGCACAATAAAATTATTAACGCAATAGAGGACCGACTGTTGTCGATCCTCTATATTTGTGATAATGTGTTAAGCTTTTTGTTGTGATTTCTTAATGAAAAAAGAAGCCGAGAAGATAATAATTCCTACCCCTACACATACCGAGTTTGTCATTACAAAAGCAGTAAGTCCGTACTTGTCTAAAATCATACCTCCTGCAGAGTTCCCTACTATTGAGCCAAGTCCAGTTGCAACCGCCTGTGCGACAATAATTGCTGTTGCGCTGATTTTCTGTGGGACAATTCTGCTGACATACTCCACAAAAAGCGGTATATAAAGCCCGAAAGAAATCGCCTGACACAGTTGGCAGAGCATAAGCAAACTTACATTCGGCGCTAAATAAACTCCAAAGACTCTTAAAAATCCAAAAATCATTGCCACCATAAATATTTTTTGAATCTTTATCCGCCTTGAAATTGCAATAAACGCAAGTACTATCGGGAACTCGCAAAAGGCAGCTATAAAAAGCGCCATACCAAGCTCCGAGGAACCTCCACCTTTAAGAGAAATAATAGTTGCAGTATAGGTAATCGTGACACGTACACCTAAGTTGTAAAATATTGCGCTAACTAGAAAAATCATATACCGAGGGTTTTTTAGCAGCATCATTAGTGCTGCCGGTAAGCCTATTCTGCCTTCTGATTCCTGCTCACGCTTTCTGTTAGAGCAGGGGACTCCTTGTGCAAATAGTGCAACAAAAGCAGTTGAAAGAAGCAGAGAAATATGAGCCACAAACATTATATTATAGCCAAGCCTTGAGATTACCCACCCCAGTAAAAGTGCGGACAATCCATATCCTACCGAGCCTGCGGAGCGTGTAACGGGGTAATTTATTATTACACCCTGCTCACGAAGCTTAACAGTCCACGAATCAATCATTCCCCCTAAAGAGCAATGAAAAACTACAATAACAAGCATTAATACTACTGTAACCACGGGCAAAGACGAAACAAATGGAAGCAGTAGCACCAATGGAGATGAAATCAGTACACAGCCGATAAAAAAGCGTTTAGCAGGGATATATGTGTCGGATATGTAGCCCGCAATCGGCTGTAATGCCATGCCGATTGCAGACATAAGCGTTGTGGTAAGCCCTATAAGCATATAAGAGAAGCCTATATGCTGTAAGTACGCAACCCAAAAACCATAGAGCATACAGTTTGCTGCCCAAAAAAGCCCTTGAATAAGAGCAAAAACTAGGTTTTCACGACCGCGTGAAAGCTCAGAAAGCCTATTAGACAAGTCGATTCCTCCATTTTGCTGAATGTCTTATAATGATATACTTTTTACACCTAAAAAGCAATACGCAAAAGTATGAAGTTTTCTTTGCAATTTGTTTGATAATATAGGCAACATGTGCTACAATCAACACATAAATAGCATTGCAAAAGGAGGACATATGAAATTTGGAATTATTGGCCCTGGCAGGATTGCCACTAAATTTGCAAATGCCTGTTCGCTAGTAGAAAATGCTCAAGTTACAGGCGTTGCATCTAAGAGCCTAGAGCGTGCGCAAGCTTTTGCTGAAAAGTTTGGCATAGAGGGCGCATTTGATAGCTATGAAAAGCTAATGAAGTCTGACTGTGAGGTAGTCTACATTGCCACAACCAACAACTACCACTATGAAAACACGAAAATGTGCTTGGAAAACGGCAAGCATGTGATTTGTGAAAAACCCATGACCTTATCGCAAGCTCAAACAAAGGAGCTTTTTGAGCTGTCAAGGCAAAAGGGATTGTTCCTTATGGAGGCAATGTGGTCGGTATTCCTCCCTTCCATTCAAAAGGCAAAGGAGCTTATTAACTCAGGGGTAATCGGTGATGTGAAGCAAATGGACAACTGTTTTTGCTTTTTCTCCGAATTTGACGAAAGTAATCGTGTCTATAGTAATGAGTTAGGCGGTGGAGCACTTTACGACTTGGGAGTATATAACCTTTGGATTTCAAGTTTTCTAACAGGGGAGCTGCCCGCTCAGATAAACGGTGTAGCGGAAATTGCGCCCACTAATATCGATAGCTTTGCATGCCTTAGCGCAAAGTACGCAAACGGCTCATATGCTTCCATGCGCTGCGGCTTTACCTATAATGGTGACGGTCAAATGACAATCTACGGCACAAAGGGCAAAATCGTTTTGGAAAACCTTTTTATTAACACAAGGCAGGTAACGCTTCATCTTAATGATAAAGTCGATACCTTCAAGTTTGAGTTTGACAACGGCTTTGAGTATGAAATTGAGGAAGTTATCCGTTGTATAAGCAAGGGCAAGCTTTCAAGCAATATTGCAACCCCCGAGTATTCAATTGCTGTTGCAGGGATAATAGATGAGCTTCTTAAAAGCTTCTCAATATAAATTAAGATAAAACAAAACGGAGCATTTTGCTCCGTTTTTCGTTTTATTATAGATTTTAGGAGTTGGAGATGCGCTCATACCACTGCGCCTTACTCATAAGCACCTGCCTCTTATTACCTTCAAGAGTACCTACAATGCCCATTTCCTCCATCTCGTCCATTATACGTGCAGCCCTTGCAAAACCAAGCCTTAGCTTTCTTTGCAAAAATGAGGTGGTAGCCTGTCCTGTTTCCACTACAAGCTCAATTGCGGATTCAAGCATTTCATCGCCGCCGTCAATGCCTCCTGACACTGCGGTGACTCCATTCCTAGCCTTTTCGGCAGGAGTGTACTGCTCAATACCGCTCATAACATCATCGTCGTAATCCGCCTTACCCTGCTTAGTTATGTAATCAACAACACGCTCGACTTCCTTATCGCTGACATAACAGCCCTGTATACGCACAGGCTTTGGTACACCAACAGGGAAAAACAGCATATCACCATTACCCAGTAGCTTTTCAGCACCTGCCGAATCAATAATTGTACGGCTATCAATCTGCGATTTGACGGTAAGGGCAATTCGGCTTGGGATATTCGCCTTGATAAGCCCTGTTACAACGTCAACAGAAGGGCGCTGAGTGCCTATAACAAGGTGCATTCCTGCCGCACGTGCCATCTGTGCCAAGCGGCAAATAGCATCCTCGACCTCACTTGGTGCCGCCATCATAAGGTCGGAAAGCTCGTCTATTACAATCAGTATATGCGGCATGTGCTCAAGCTCGTCCATGCCCTTTGCCATTGCATTAAAACCGCTAATATCACGAACATTATTATCGGCAAACAGCTTGTAACGGTTAAGCATTTCTGTCACCGCCCATCCAAGAGCGCCAGCCGCCTTGCGTGGGTCGGTAACAACAGGGATGAGCAGGTGGGGGATACCGTTGTAAATTTTAAGCTCAACCTGCTTAGGGTCAATCATAATCATACGGACATCATCAGGGGTTGAGCGGTAAAGTATGCTCATAATCATGGAGTTAATGCAAACGGACTTGCCTGAGCCTGTGGTACCTGCAATTAGTAAGTGGGGCATCTTAGACAGGTCAGTGACGACCGCCTCACCTGCTATATCCTTACCAACAGCAACAGTTAGCATACTTTTAGCGTTATCAAAGGTTTTACTGTCAATTATACTGCGAAGCGAAACGGTTTCCCTAACCTTATTAGGCACTTCAATTCCAACAGCAGGCTTATTAGGTATAGGCGCTTCAATGCGCACCCCTGCAGTTGCAAGGTTAAGTGCTATATCATCGGATAAATTGGTGATTTTACTGATTTTGACGCCTGCGGAGGGCTGAAGCTCGTACCTTGTAACGGTAGGACCGCGGTTAATATCAATTACACGGGTTTCAACGCCAAAGCTGCGAAGGGTATTTACTAGGTTATCGGCGTTTGCTTTAAGCTCATCTTCAACATTTATTGCGTTTGATTTTTTGGGCTGATTAAGCAGTGAAATTGGAGGGAGCTTATATGCAGGCTGTGTGCCTACCTCCATGCTGACTTGATCGTCGCTATCCACCACAAGCCTTGCAGGGGTGGTGCTTGATTGCGGTCTTGGTGAGCCTGCGGTAGCACGCTTAACAAGAGTACTTAGCTCATCATCAGTGTTGCCGGTGGGAAGGTCGTTTGTCTGGTGCAAGTGTCTTATGTACTGTGCATCCCCTGCGTTTTGATTATCAAGTGCTGTATTTACCACTGCGTTATCAGGCAGGGTTTCAGGCTTTGAAATATCCACATCGCTTGAGGGACGTTCGTGAATATTTGCGGCAATGTCCTTAAATCTATCTTGTTTAGAATTTACGTTTTCCTCAAGTGCAAGAGCGTTTTGACGCTCATTTCGCCTAATTTTACGTCGCTCCCTTGAAAGCAGTGCACGATTTCTAATAAATGCACCAAGCTTCTTAAAGGGTTTCAATAGAGTTAAAAGTGAAATCCCTGAAAGTAGCATAAAGCATACAAAGGCAAGCAGTATAACTATTATAGCAGCGCCAGCTTGACCGAATGCTGCAAGCATTGTCCAGCCGAATACTGCCCCAAAGAACCCTCCGCCACGAAGCTCCAACCCTTGTGTATAAAAATGCTCAAGGGTCGGAAAGAATCCCCCTAAATTATCGGGTTTGCCAACAAATATTTGAATTGTACCGCTTATTAGAAGCAGTAAAATAGCGCCCTGTATACACTTACTAAGCACGCACTTTTTGTCCTTTTTAGCGGCGATTAGTACTGCCACATATAGGGTGAGCGGTGCTACCAAAAAGACGGAAATTCCAAACAATCCATATAAAACATTGTGTAGCATTGTCCATATTGATTTCCCCTCAATAAATGTCAGCGCCAGCAGTAAAAGCCCAACTGCAAACAATATAACCGAGTAAAGTTGGTTCTTGTTTGCGGTGAGTTTATTAGGTGTAGCTTTCCTTCTTGCCATTTCAACCTCCATGGATTATTTTTGATCTCCTTACGATACAACAAAATTAGCGATATTCAGGTGCTCAAGTACACCTAAAATAACTACTATTATACCAAGTACAAAGGTGTATATTGCGAATATACGGAACTTATCGGTCTTTACAATCCATTGTACCATCTTAATGGATAAAAAGCCCACGACTGCTGCAACTGCCATTCCGATTAGTACTATGGGCCAATTGATTTCAACATTTCCGCCCACCACCTCGATAAGCTCTGAAGCGCTACCTCCGATAATAGCAGGAATACCGAGTATAAATGAGAACTTAACCGCTGTTTCACGGGAAAACCCGCTTAATAAACCGCTTGATATGGTCATTCCCGAGCGAGATACGCCGGGCACAAGGGCTACACACTGCGCAAGCCCAACAGTAAGCGAGTTTTTAACCGTTATATCCTTTGGGGTTTTATGACCCTTTACACACTTGTCTGCAACGGTAAGTGCAAGAGCGGTAAATAAAAATGCAATACCCTCAAGTACAATATCATTGTCCGATGCTATTTGCTTTAGTGGTTCTTTTATTATGTAGAAGGGTATAAGCGGAACACAAGCGATTACAAGCATCATCAGAAGTCGCCTATCCTCGTTCATTTCCGACCACTTGAATTTTCCTGTGAAAACGTCCCTTATAGTGAGGAAAAACTCACGTAGCAGCGCGGCTATTGTGGGCCAAAAAGCGATAAACACCGCCACAAGAGTGCCCACGTGAAGCGCCACGGAAAGCACGATGCTTTCATCTCCCCGTATCCCGAAAAAGTGCTGAACCAGTGATAAATGCCCCGAGCTAGATACGGGGATGAACTCTGCAAGCCCCTGAACTACCGCTTGAATAAGTGTTGATAAAAGATCCAATTCAGACCATACCCTTCAGTTTAATTTAGTTAGGTTATCAAAGCCCGCGCAGGGCTGATAGCTTTTATTCAAATACATCGAGGGATTTGTGGAAATTAGCCTTCGCACATGCTCATTACCACTAGAATTTACAATCTCCACAAAACCGCCCTTTATAGGGGCAGTACGCACTTTATAATTAGGCATCGAAACGCCAAAAATCTCATACTCATTCGCAATCGTATGGAGTAGCATCCACATCAGCCCCCTCGTTTACTTCTGCCACTATACTGCGATTTTCAATTTTGTCTGTGATATCCACCTCGCAAAGCTTTGGGCTGTCATCAAGCTCAATGTCGCCATATCGCTCCTCGCCCTCTCTATCCTCTATGAGGGTATAAAGGCAGGAAATAGCGTCGGATAGCCCTCCAAGGCTGTCAATAAGCCCCTCTCGGACTGCATCCTCCCCGTCAAGCACACTGCCCACATCCATAACAAGCTCCCCCGTGGTCATCATAAGCTCACGGAAACGCTCTGCGTTAATGTTGCTGTTCTTTGACACAAAGCGCACTATGCGCTCTTGCATTCTGTCAAAGTATGAAAGTGTTTGCGGCACACCAAGCACAAGCCCATTCATTCGAACAGGGTGAATAGTCATGCTAGCAGAGGGCACAATAAAAGACTTCATTGCGCTTACTGCAAGGGGAACACCAATGGAATGACCGCCCCCAACGACAATAGATACTGTGGGAGTTTTCATGGATGCGATAAGCTCGGCAATGGCAAGTCCTGCTTCCACGTCACCGCCTACGGTGTTGAGTATTATAACAAGCCCCTTAATAGAGCGATCCTGCTCGATAGCCACAAGGGAGGGAATAATATGCTCGTATTTTGTGGTTTTATTTTGAGGTGGGAGGATATAATGCCCCTCAACCTGCCCAATAATAGTGAGGCAGTGGATTAAATGCTTTGCGTTAGGGGTCGAGACTTCCCCCATTTGGACGATACCCTCGGTCTGCTTATCTTCGATTTCCTCGTTCTCGTCGCCGTTTTCCGTTTTCTTTTCATGCTCATCTGAATTTGGCTCATGCTCATCAGGCTCAGGCTTAGTGTATATAGTATCCATAAACGCTCCTAGGTGCATATGCGATATAGCACATCGCAAATACAGTTTTTATTATGTATTGTGCCACCTAAAGCCGTTATTATTACAGCATGAAAATCAAATAATTGCTGATACACTAATATTATACCATTCGTCAAAGCGTTGTCAATGAAGATTTTTACGTTATAACCACTTCAAGCACCGTTAATTTCTTGACAAACAACCGCCTATATTATAGAATATTAAGTATACATATTAATAAATGAGAGGTAGATTAACATGGGATTAACGCTTACAGAAAAGATTCTAAAAGCGCATCTTGTAGACGGAGAAATGACAAGAGGCTCTGAAATAGGCATTCGTATAGACCAAACACTTACACAGGACGCAACAGGCACAATGGCATATCTTGAATTTGAGGCAATGGGTGTGCCACGAGTAAAGACTGAGCTTAGCGTTGCATATATAGACCATAACACCCTGCAATCAGGCTTTGAAAACGCCGATGACCACCGATTTATCGGTTCAGTGGCAAAAAAGCATGGTATATACTTCTCTCGCCCCGGCAATGGCATTTGCCATCAAGTGCATCTTGAGCGATTCGGTGTTCCTGCAAAGACTCTCATCGGCTCAGATAGCCATACCCCAACAGGCGGAGGTATCGGAATGCTTGCTTTTGGAGCAGGCGGACTTGATGTAGCAGTTGCAATGGGTGGCGGAGCATACTATATTACTATGCCAAAGGTTGTAAAGATAAACCTAACAGGCAAGCTAACTCCTTGGGTATCAGCTAAAGACGTAATTCTTGAGGTATTGTCACGGCTAACCGTAAAGGGAGGAGTCGGCAAGGTAATAGAATACACAGGCGAGGGTGTGAAAAGCCTAAGCGTGCCGGAGCGTGCAACCATCACAAACATGGGTGCAGAGCTTGGTGCGACTACTTCTGTATTCCCCTCAGATGAGGTAACCCTCGATTTTCTAAAGGCACAGGGCAGGGAGCGCGACTACACCGCAATTAGTGCAGATATTGACGCAAAGTATGATGAGGTTGTGGAGATTGACCTTTCTAAGCTTGTTCCCCTTGCGGCATGCCCACATAGCCCCGATAGCGTCAAGTCCCTTAAGGAAATCGGAGAAATCAAGATTGACCAGGTTTGCATAGGCTCATGCACAAACTCCTCTTTGCAGGATCTACTCAAGGTTGCACATATTCTCAAGGGTAAAACAGTTCACCCTGATGTCAGCCTTTCTATTGCTCCCGGCTCAAAGCAGGTTTATAATATGCTGGCGCAAAACGGTGCTTTATCCGACTTGATAGACGCAGGTGCTCGTATACTTGAAAGCGCTTGCGGCCCATGCATCGGTATGGGGCAGTCGCCTAATTCCGGCGGTATCAGCCTTCGCACTTTTAACCGTAACTTTGAGGGCAGAAGCGGCACTGCTGATGCTCAGGTTTACCTAGTAAGCCCGGAAACCGCTGCAATATCCGCACTTGAGGGAGTGCTCACCGACCCACGCACAATAGGCGATATGCCTGCGTATGTAATGCCTGAAAAGTTCCTCATTAACGATAATATGATTACACCGCCATCTCCTGAAAGCGAAGCTGATAAAGTTGAAATACTGCGTGGACCTAATATTAAGGAGTTCCCCGTTGCGCAGATTATCGGCGACAGCGTTGAAGCACCTTGCGTGCTAAAGGTTGGCGATAATATCACCACTGACCATATAATGCCGGCAGGCAGCAAGATTTTGCCCTATCGCAGCAATATTCCCCATTTGTCACAGTACTGCTTTGCTGTATGCGACACCGAGTTCCCGAAAAGGGCAAAGGAAGCAGGCAAAAGCTTTATAGTGGGCGGCTCAAACTACGGTCAAGGCTCATCACGTGAGCACGCAGCTCTTGTTCCCCTATATCTTGGAGTCCGTGCTGTTATCACCAAGTCCTTTGCTCGTATTCACAAGCAAAACCTTGTTAATGCAGGCATAATTGCGCTAAACTTTGCAAAAGAGAGCGACTATGATAAAATCACACAGGATGATATACTTGTTCTGCCGGACATAAGAAACCGCATTGCTAAGGGCGAGAAAATCGTTCTTTCAAATAAGACCACAGGGGATAAATATGAGCTTGTATGCGACCTTTCGGAGCGTGCAAGGGACATTCTTCTTGAGGGTGGATTGCTTGGCTACACAAAGAAGAACTCTGCCAAGTAATTTGTAACTAAATCGAAAAGATAAATAAACAGTAAGGAGCAATAAAAATGGATAAGTTAAGTCAAGCATCACAGCATTTTCTAAAGGTAGTAGAGGAGCAGCTTGCAAGGGTTGAACGCATGAAGGCAGATAAGGATTTCGTCGATTATGCAGGCCTTGAAAAGCTTATAATAGGCGTATGTGGAGGCGACGGCATCGGTTCAACAATCACAGCCGAGGCACAGCGTGTTCTTCATTTCCTACTTGCGGATGAAGTCAAGGCAGGAAAAATCGAATTTCGTGTAATTGAAGGACTTACCATTGAGCGCCGTGCAGAGGTTAATAAGGCAATCCCTGATGAAGTTTTGGCGGAGCTTAAAAAGTGCCATGTTATACTAAAAGGCCCAACTACCACACCTCGCGCAGGAGATCCATGGCCAAACATTGAGAGCGCAAACGTTGCAATGCGTAAGGAACTTGACCTATTTGCAAACGTGCGTCCTGTTAAGGTGCCAAGTGAAGGGATAGACTGGACATTCTTCCGTGAAAATACCGAGGGCGCGTATACTTTAGGCTCAATGGGCATAAATGTTGATGATGACCTTGGAATTGACTTTACCGTTGCAACCACACAGGGCACACAGCGTATAGCTCGCCTTGCGTATGAATTTGCAAAGAACAACGGCAAGGAAAGAGTTTCAATTGTAACTAAGGCTAATGTAATCAAGACCACCGATGGCAAGTTCCTAAAGCTATGCCAAGAGATTGGTGAGGAATATCCAAACATCACAACTGATGACTGGTATATCGACATTCTTACTGCTAAGCTAATAGACACTAAGCGCCGCACAGACTTTAAAGTTTTCGTTTTGCCAAACCTATACGGCGATATTATCACCGACGAGGCTGCTGAATTCCAGGGCGGAGTCGGCACAGCAGGCAGTGCAAACATAGGCAAGCGTTATGCAATGTTTGAGGCAATTCACGGCTCTGCGCCCCGCATGGTGGCAGAGGGACGCGATATTTACGCTGATCCTTGCTCAATGCTTCGTGCGGCAGTAATGCTTCTTTCCCACATTGGCAGGCAGGAGCAGAGCGAAACACTTGAGCGTGCGCTTGATATCTGTATGCACGAGGAAAGGCGCATAAGCATCACAGGCAGAGACACAGGCTGCACCTGCAAGGAATTTGGCGATTATGTAATGGAAAAGGCAGTAGAAATCCACAATAAATAGACATTAGAGGTGGACATATGCGAATTGTTGAATTAGTTCGAGGTGACGATAACTATATTAAGCAAGCGGCATAGGCAAGCCTGATATATGGCTTGCAAAGCGTGTCAGCGGCAATTAAGCT
>CAZLMF010000007.1:0-8379 GCA_964560565.1 uncultured Oscillospiraceae bacterium | reverse complement strand
CGGCATAGGCAAGCCTGATATATGGCTTGCAAAGCGTGTCAGCGGCAATTAAGCTTATGGGAGGTAAACATGCCTAAGAATGAATCAATTTCAATATCAGTAATACGTCGGCTTCCCAGATACTATCGTTATCTTGGTGAACTGAGCCGTCAGGGTTACCAAAAAATTTCCTCCCGTGAGTTGTCGGAGATTATGGGGCTTACCGCTTCTCAAATCAGACAGGACCTAAACTGCTTCGGCGGTTTTGGTCAGCAGGGCTATGGATACAACGTGGCGGAGCTTCGCAACAAAATCGGTGAAATTCTCGGAATTGGCAACCAATACAAAGCGGTGCTTCTAGGCGCAGGAAATCTTGGTCGTGCCATTGCAATGCACATGGACTTTGAAAAGCGCGGTTGTGACCTTGTGGGCATTTTCGACAACGATAAAAAGCTAGAGGGGACTACTGTTTCAGGCGTGGAAGTAATGCACAACTCCATGCTTGCAAGCTTTTGCAAGGAAAATTCACCGAAGATGGCGATTTTGTGTATCCCTCGTGATGCCGCTCAAAGCATTGCTGATGAGCTGATAACCTTAGGAGTAAGGGCTTTTTGGAATTTCTCGCACTATGACTTGCGTGTAAATTACAAGGATATACTCGTTGAAAACGTACATTTAGGCGATAGCTTGCTTACCCTGGCTTACGGGCTTACCAACAAGGAAAACAGCAATGAGTAGGCAGTACAGAGCAGGTAATAAGCTTGGACTAAGTAAAAAGAAACTTACAGCTATTATTACAGCAGTGGCGGTTATAGTAGGTGCTCTTATTACATTAAATAGCGAGCTTGGCATTATCGATTCCCTAACATGGGATTCACTCTATAAGGCGACAGGGCTTACTCAAGGGCAGGTTCAACCTCGCACAGATAAGCTTGAGGTTCATTTTATTGATGTAGGGCAGGGCGAAAGCACGCTTATACTAACCTCCGACAAAGCGGCACTTATCGATAGCGGCGAGGCTGACAAAAGCGAGGTGCTACGCAACTACCTTGACGCACATGGAGTGGAAAAGCTCGACTATATAATTGCCACCCACCCTCATTCAGACCATATAGGCGCACTTTCATCCATTATTGAGCGATACGAAGTCGGCATGGTAATAATGCCAAGGGTAAAGGATTCCCTTACACCCACTTCAAGAGCTTATGAAAAAATGCTGAATGCAATCTCGGATAAGGGGCTTAAAATTACCACAGCAAAGCCTGGGGCAAAATACGATATAGGTGACGGACTTACAATACTCGCACCTGTCAAGGCTTATGATGACCTTAACAACTATTCGGTGGTATGTAGGCTAAGCTATGGCGACACAAGCTTTCTTTTCACAGGTGACGTTGAAAAGGCGGCTGAGCTTGATATTATTGAAGCAAGCGGCAGCCTTAGCAGTACAGTACTTCAAATCGCTCACCATGGAAGCTCAACCTCATCAAGCAAGGAACTATTGCAAGCTGTCAATGCTGAAATTGCGGTAATATCCTGTGGCACTGGCAATAGCTATGGTCATCCCCACGATAAAGTCATAGATAGGCTTGCAAAAAGGAATACTGATATATACCGCACTGACCTTTCAGGCTCGGTGGTAATCACTTCTGACGGTGCTACACTAAGTGTAAATAGCGAAAAGTGAGGAGGGTTAAAATGCTTATAATTGAACGCTTTGAGGGCGAATATGCCGTAATAGAAACAGATGATGGCTATATAAATATTAAAAGGAGCATTCTGCCCGAGAACTGCAAAGAGGGCGATATCATCACTGAGGAAAACGGCAACTACCAAATAGAAAAAGACGAAACTGACAAACGCAGAGAGAAAATTAAAAAGCTGCAAAACAGCCTTTGGGCTGAATAAATAAAACGCAACGAAAGAACAACTACGTGGATGTGGAGGGAGAGAAATGGACTACAAGTATCTTGTCAACACCGGCAATTTCGGTGCCCTTGATGAAGCCTACGAAATTCGCATACTGCTTTGCTATATGCTGCGTCATGTGCCAAGTCCGCTTACTCACGAGCAACTTGTGGAAGTTGCCACAACCGATGATATGATTAACTACTTCTACCTAGCTGATGCAATCAGCGGCATGAAGACTCAGGGGCTTGTGACCTACGAGAAGGATAAGGACGGCAAAAGCTACTACAAACTCACCGATAAAGGTGCAGTTATTGCCTCTGAATTTAAGCGATATATCCCACGCACACTGCGTGACCGTATAGTCAATGCGGCGGTTGAGCTTTTTGCAAAGATAAAGCGTGACAGGGAGCTAAAATGCGAATTCATTGAACTTGAGCAAGGCGGATATGAGGTGCGTTTTGCACTGAGGTCGGCAGATAATATGCTGGCAGATATTCGCTTGTACGCACCGGAGCGTGAGCAGGCACGCAAGATTAAGCGCAATCTTGAAGCCGATCCCAGCTCATTTTACATGAAGATTATCGGTCTTGCTCTCGATGGAGCAGAGGAAAGCGAAGACGAAAGCATTTAAGGGCAACGCAAATAAGCCTATAAGGAGCTAAATATGACGGACTATAATGCCCTGCGTGAAAAGTGGGAGGAGTTAGAGAACTTCGATTTTGAGGGCTGGGACTTCACTCAAATCAGTGGCAAAATAAAGGAAGAGCCACTTCCTTGGGACTACAAGGAAATAATCCAAGAGCACCTAACAAAGGACATGAAACTCCTTGATATGGGCACAGGGGGAGGAGAGTTTTTACTGACTCTTAACCACCCCTATGAAAATATCTATGCCACTGAGGGCTATGAGCCAAATTATGAGCTTTGCATGGAAAAGCTTGCACCTTTAGGCATAAATGTTGCTCGCATAATCGGCGATGAAAGCCTGCCCTTTGAAGATGGGTTTTTTGATATTATCATTAACCGCCATGAATCCTTTGATTCAAGGGAGGTATGGCGAGCATTAAAGCCCGACGGAATATTTATCACCCAGCAAGTCGGAGGGCTTAACAACAAGGCACTTTCGGAGTTTCTAATCGAGGATTTCGAAGAAATAGTCAGCAGTGAGTTTACTCTTCACAGCATAAGTGACGAGCTGCAAGCACAAAGCTTCAAGTTGATTTTCAAAAACGAGTACTTCCCGTACTTGCGTTTTTACGATATGGGCGCACTTATCCAATATGCAAAGGTGATTGAATGGGAATTTCCTGACTTTTCCGTTGATAACTGCTTTACACAGCTATGCAGGCTGCACGATGCACTAGAGCAGAAGGGTTACATTGAAAGCAAGGAGCATAGGTTTATCATCGCAGTTAGAAAATAATTTAAAATATATTTCATTATTCCCTTGACAAGTCGATATGCATATGATAACATTACAGCATATATTGCAAATGCGTTGATTGGGAGCAAGGTTCATTCTAAAGCAAAGAGAGATGCTGGTTGGTGTAAAGCATCGTGCAGTGTGAACGTATAAATCACCCTTGAGCAGCTGAAGCGAAAGGCTTAACAGCCCGGTAGTTACAGACGGTATTCCCCGTTATAGGAACGCACGTTGTTTGACGTGTCAGAGTGGGCGTATTATACGTCAATTAGAGTGGTACCGCGGAGTGAATTAAGCTTCGCCTCTAGAATTAGAGGCGAAGCTTTTATTTTTGTATCTGGAGTGTGTAAAAATGAGAAATTTGACAGGAGCGCAGATATTGGTTGAATGTCTGCTTGAACAGGGAGTGGATACCGTTTTCGGTTATCCCGGCGGCGCAGTTTTGAACATATACGATGCGCTTTACGAATATTCGGATAGGGTCAACCATATTCTTACAGCACATGAGCAAGGCGCATCCCACGCAGCTGACGGCTATGCTCGCTCGACAGGGAAAACTGGAGTTGTAATCGCGACATCCGGCCCTGGGGCTACAAACCTTGTCACAGGCATTGCAACCGCTTACATGGATAGCGTTCCTATGGTCGCAATCACAGGTAACGTTGCGCTCGACCTGCTAGGGCTTGACAGCTTCCAAGAGGTGGACATTACAGGCATTACAATGCCTGTAACAAAGCACAACTTCATTGTAAAGGACGTAGCGGAGCTTGCAAACACAGTAAGGCAAGCGTTTTACATTGCCAATGAAGGGCGCAAGGGGCCTGTTCTAATCGACATTCCCAAGGACATCACTGCCCATAAATATGACTTTGAGTCAACATCCCCAAAGTCCGTCAACAAGCAATTATCAGCCTCACAAGAGCCTGAAATCCAGCGAGCAATTGAGATGATAACCCAAAGCAAGCGCCCCTATATTTATACAGGTGGCGGCGTAATCCTAAGTGAAGCGGCAAAGCAAGTAGCAAAATTTGCGCATCTTGTGCAAGCGCCCGTTTCGTCTTCGCTTATGGGGCAGGGTGGCTTTGACAATACCCACGAGAACTATATCGGTATGCTCGGTATGCACGGCACTAAGGCATCATCCCTTGCAATCGGCGAATGTGACCTTTTCATCGCCCTCGGCACTCGTTTTAGCGATAGAGTAATCGGCGATAAGTCCCTTTTTGCTAAGCAAGCGGCAATTTTGCAAATAGATATTGACCCTGCCGAGGTCAATAAAAACATTGAAGTCAGCCACAAGGTGGTAGGAGATATTGCGAGCGTGCTTGATGCTATCAACACTCGATTAGAGCAAATGCCCAAAAAGGATAATACCCAGTGGCTAAGTAAGGTGAAAAAGTGGAAGGCTGATTACCCTCTTTACCAAAGGGAGCTTAATGACGAGTATGTCACCCCTCAATATGTGATTGAAACCCTCGATGAGCTTACAAATGGAGAAGCCATTCTTACTACCGAGGTGGGGCAGCACCAAATGTGGGCGGCGCAGTTTTATAATTTCCGCTTCCCACGCAGCTTTATTACCTCCGGTGGACTTGGCACAATGGGATACGGCTTAGGCGCAAGCTTAGGTGCGCAGGTTGGAAACCCCGATAAAAGGGTAGTAAACGTAGCAGGTGACGGCAGCTTCCACATGAACTGCAACGAGCTTGTTACCGCTTCAAAATTCAACATCCCCATAATCGAGCTATTGTTTAACAACTCTGTACTTGGCATGGTGCGCCAGTGGCAAAGACTATTCTATGGCAAGCGATTTAGTCAAACTACCCTTGACCGCCCGACAAATTATGTGATGCTTGCAAACGCATTTGGCATTGAAGCTTATGTGATTGAGCGCAAGTCACAGGTAAGAGAGGTGCTTGAAAAGGCACTTGCTGCAAGTCGTCCGGTGCTTATTGACTGCCGTATTGACAAGGATATAAATGTTTTACCAATGGTACCCGCAGGAAAGCCAATTGACGAACTTATAATGGATATAGTAATTGATGATGAGGAGGACAGATAATATGCAGTCACGACATGTTCTATCGGTTTTAGTTGAAAATAATTCAGGTGTTCTAATTCGTGTAGCAGGTCTGTTTTCACGCAGGGGCTACAATATCCAAAGCCTAAACGTCGCACAAACAGAGCAAAGCGGTAAATCACGCATGACCATTGTAGTTGAGGGTGACGAGCATACCCTTGAGCAAATTGAAAAGCAACTACTCAAGCTTTATGAGGTATGCGAGGTAAATGTTCTACCACCCGACAGCGTATGCAGAGAGCATATACTCATAAGGGTTGGAAGCGATGATACCGACCGACAACAGCTTGTTGAGGTGGCAAACCTCTTTCGTGCAAAGATAGTGGACGTATCCCCGTCAAGCCTTTTACTGGAGCTTACAAGTGAGCCTGAAAAGGTCACAAGTTTCATAGATATGCTGATGCCATTTGGCATAAAAAAGCTCGTTAGAACGGGAATTTCCGCCCTAGAGAGAGATTGACAATCAGATTATAGGAGGCTATACTAAAAATGGAGAAGCTATACATGTTTGACTCCACCCTAAGAGACGGCGCACAAAGCGAAAATGTCACCTTTTCAGTGGAGGATAAACTCAATATTGTCAGAACCCTTGATGAGTTTGGAATTGACTATATCGAGGCAGGCAACCCTGCATCAAACCCAAAGGATTTGGAGTTTTTCAAGCGCATTGACGAGCTTAAACTTAACCACGCAAAGCTTGTTGCCTTTGGCTCAACCAGAAGGCGTGGGGTGGAGGTAGCTTACGATAAAGGTGTGCAGAGCATTGTATCTGCAAATACCGAAGCCGTCGCAATTTTCGGCAAGGCATGGGATATGCATGTCACTAAAATACTAGGCGTCACCCTAGAGGAAAACCTTGCTATGATTGAGGATACTGTTGCATACTTCGCAAAGCTTGGCAAGGAAGTAATCTTTGACGCTGAGCATTTCTTTGACGGCTATAAAGAGAACCCCGAATATGCGCTAAAAGCCCTTAAAGCTGCTGAAAGAGCAGGTGCCAGTTGGGTGGTATTATGCGAAACCAACGGCGGATGTATGCCTGATGAAGTCTATGAGATAACAAAAGTCGCAAGAGAAGCAATATCCGTACCAGTAGGCATTCATTGCCACAATGATAGCGGTTGTGCGGTAGCAAATTCCATCATGGCAGTAAAAGCAGGCGCTACGCAAGTGCAGGGTACTTTTATCGGAATAGGTGAACGCTGCGGAAATGCAAATCTATCCACGATTATTGCAGGCGCTCAGCTAAAGCTCGGTTTTAGCTGTGTACCTGAGCAGTCCATGCCAAGGCTTACCTCAATGGCACGCTATATCGCTGAGGTTGCAAATATCAGCATTGGCGACAATATGCCCTATGTGGGCAAGTCAGCTTTTGCCCATAAAGGCGGAATGCACGTTGACGGTGTGTCAAAATGCAGTCGCTCCTTTGAGCATATCGAGCCTCAAAGTGTCGGCAACGAGCGTAATATCCTTATCTCTGAAGTAGCAGGACGCACAGCAATCCTTATGAGGCTAAGTGAGGTTGACCCCACACTTACCAAGGAAAGCCCCGAAACTCAGCAGGTAATTGATATGCTAAAACAGCTCGAGCATGAGGGCTATCAATTTGAAGCGGCAGACGCAAGCTTTGAACTGCGTGTACTCAAGCAGTTAAAGAGGTTTAAGTCCTTTTTTGAGATTGAGAACTTCAAAATCATCGGCGAAAAGTGCGAAGACGGAATTGGTAACCTTTCAAGTGCCCTTATCAAAATCAAGGTAGGCGAGCAGTATGAAATCACCGCCTCCGAGGGCAACGGCCCTGTAAACGCAATAGATAAGGCGCTGAGAAAAGCCCTAGAAGTATTCTACCCCTCACTTGGCAAGGTAAGGCTAATTGACTATAAGGTGCGTGTGATGAACACAGGTGCGGCAACAGCCGCTACCACTCGAGTCTTAATGGAATCCACCGACGGTGAGGAAGTTTGGACAACAGTGGGCGCATCTGCGGATATTATCAACGCCAGTATGGTGGCATTGGTTGACAGTATGGAATATAAGCTTTATAAAGAGCTTAGAAAGCATATAATCAGATAAAAAACTACTATAAAGGAGAATGAATATGGCAATGACAATGACTCAAAAAATCCTTGCCGCCGCGGCAGGACTTGAAAGCGTGCAGGCAGGGCAGCTTATTCGAGGAAAGCTTGATATGGTGCTTGGTAACGACATTACAAGCCCCGTTGCAATCAACGAGTTTCGCAAGGCAGGCTTTGACGGAGTTTTCGACAAATCGAAAATCTCAATGGTAATGGACCACTTTACTCCCAACAAGGACATTAAGGCAGCTAACCAATGCGCTATGTGCAGAGGCTTTGCCGAGGAAAAGGGAATTGTAAACTACTATGATGTCGGCGATATGGGCATTGAGCATGCGCTACTGCCTGAAAAGGGTTTAGTTGGTCCAGGGGAGTGCATTATCGGTGCAGACAGCCATACTTGTACTTATGGAGCTTTAGGCGCATTTTCAACAGGAGTAGGCTCAACTGACATGGCGGCAGGAATGGCAACAGGTGAGGCATGGTTTAAAGTGCCTTCAGCAATTCGATTTAACATAACAGGCAAGCTAAATAAATGGGTGGGCGGCAAGGATGTTATTCTGCACATTATCGGCATGATAGGCGTTGACGGCGCTCTTTATAAGTCACTCGAATTTACAGGCGATGGCATAAAGGAGCTGTCAATGGACGATAGACTCTGCATCTCTAATATGGCTATCGAGTGTGGCGCAAAGAACGGTATTTTCCCTGTTGATGATGTTACACTTGAATATGTTAACGGCAGAAGCCTGAGAGAATATAAGGTTTATGAGGCTGACGAGGATGCCGAGTATGATAGTGTTGTAGAAATTGACCTGTCTACTCTAAAGCCGACTGTTGCCTGTCCTCATCTTCCCGAAAACACAAAGACTGTTGACGAGCTTGGCAAAATTGAAATCGACCAGGTTGTT
>CAZLMF010000006.1:17326-34278 GCA_964560565.1 uncultured Oscillospiraceae bacterium | reverse complement strand
TATAATGTTTGATATATTAAAACGACACTTTAGTTGTGCTAATATGCCTTGTTCGAATTTTATAGTAATTTTAATGTTTCATTATTAAAATATTATTTGCTGATATTGCCTTTATGATTAGTGCAATATATGGAAGTATTTTTAATGTAAAAAATAAAATACACCCTCCAAAGGAAGGTGTAAGAAGGAAAATATAAGCATGAAAATTTTTATTAGAATTTTAAAAGGTCTGCTAATGCTGTTAACTGCAATTTGGGGGCTTTTCTTTAACTTCTTAGGAGCATTTGCACTCATACTTCACGAACTGCCTAAGATGCATTCTTTAGGTTACACGCTCCTAGCAACTACAATAATCTGCTATATCATTGCAACCGTTTTGGTGATGTTAAACTATACCAAAATTTCAGCAGGACTTTCTATTGTTGGAACGATTATTTTATTTGTCATAGGCTCGCAGTTTGCTGCCCACGGCGGTTCTTATGAGGCATTTTCGGAAAATCATTTTCCCTCGATATTTATCACTATTGTCACTGTACTAATTGCAATTTGCTCTAACCTTAATATAATCGACCAATACAAGCAAAAGAAGCTTGCACGGGATACTGCCGCTGCGCCATCTATTCTTGATAAGCCCGTCGACTAAGTCGTGAGGTTATCCAAGTAAGCAGGCTTGATGCAATCGGGACAGCCAATGCCCATAAGATTGCCCTAAGTAAAGCAGTGGCACTTAGCGAAACGGTTGCAAACACTGCCCTTACTAAGGGTGCATATATCGCTGATAACAGTATTGCAAGGGATGTAAACACCGCTATTATGAGCTTAACATTGCCAAAGTAATCGACACTTAGTAGCGAGCCATGCTCTGTCTTGCACTCGAATACATGGGCAAGCTGAGTAAGCCCAAGCGTGAACAGTGCCGCTGTCCTTGCGGCTGCCACGTTACCTGTAAGGCCAAGCACAGCGCTAAATGAACCGAGGGTTGAAAGCCCGATGAATATACCTCTAAATATTATTTTTCCTGTAAGCCCGTTTGCGAAAATCGATTCCTTCGATTTTCGTGGAGGGGTTTTCATTATGCCCTGCTCCGGAGGCTCCATACCTAGGGCAATAGCAGGCAGACCATCGGTGACAAGGTTAATAAGCAAAATCTGAATTGGCAATAATATCATTGGGAAGCCCATAATCATGCCAAGAAGCATGGTTATTACCTCTCCTATATTGCAGGAAAGCATATAGCGCACAAACTTGCGGATATTGGCGTAAATAGTTCTCCCCTGCTCAATTGCACCCACAAGAGTTGCAAAATTATCGTCAAGCAGTATTACATCAGCTGCTTCCTTAGTGACATCTGTGCCTGTAATGCCCATAGAAACGCCTATATTTGCCTCTTTTACAGCAGGGGCATCGTTCACCCCGTCGCCTGTCATTGCCACAACATGCCCTGCCGCCTTAAAGGCTCGCACTATTCGCAGCTTATCACTTGGATTTACTCTTGCGAACACCGCAATGCTTTCTATAACCCGCTCAAGCTCCTTATCACTTAGCTTTGCAAGCTCCTGTCCAGTTAGAACCTTTTTATCCCCAGTTAAAATGCCAAGCTCCTTTGCCACTGCACAGGCGGTGTTTTTATGGTCGCCTGTTATCATTACAGTCTTGACCTTTGCCCAAGCGCAAGTGCGCACTGCAATCTTTGCTTCTGGTCGAGGTGCATCTGCCATTCCCATTAATCCTATGAAAACCAAGCCATCTTGCACATTATTTAATACCTTTATCTGCTTGTACGCAAAGCCTAGCACACGCAGAGCATTTCCAGTCAGCTTATCATTCACGTTAAGTATATCCCGTTTTTCACGCTGGGTAAGAGGAATAACTCCGTTTTCAGTATGTATAAACCCACAGCTGTCAAGCAAAATGTCAACCGCGCCCTTTATATAGGCGGCTGTCTCCCCTGAGCTACCACGCACAAAAACTGTCATACGCTTTGCGGTGCTATCAAAGGGCAACTCATCGGTACGAACGTAGTCGCTTTCAAGGCTTTGAGCAGTAATTCCTGCTTTTCCTGCCGCAACAAGGAGCGCTATTTCCGTAGGGTCGCCCATGACCTCCCATTCGCCCTGTGCGCAGGCGGCTGTCCTATCACGCCCTAAGCTTTCCTTCGTGCTTATGGCGGCATTGTTGCATAGCACACCCGCCTTTAAGAGTAATTTTAGGCTTGAATTTTGAAGGGGACTGATTCTGCTGTCCTCTCCTCGAAACTCCCCTGCTATTCTATATCCCGAGCCTGTTACGCTAACAATTCCCTCGTTTATATAAAGCCTTGTGACTGTCATCTTATTTTCTGTAAGAGTTCCTGTTTTGTCCGAGCATATAACGCTTGCGCAACCGAGGGTTTCCACGCTGTGTAGCTTATGCACAAGTGCCCTTTGCTTTAACATTCGCCTTACCGCAAGAGCAAGTGAAATAGTCACCGTTGCAGGCAATCCTTCAGGTATCGCCGCAACCGCAAGTGAAATGCCTGTCAGTAGCATATCAAATAAAGGATAGCCCCTTAGCACTCCAATTCCTGCAACCACAATGCAAATGCCAATGCAAGCGGCGGCAATGGTTTTGCCAAGCTCCGCAAGCTTTCGCTGGAGGGGTGTTTCTTCTTCCTTGATGTCGGCTATCATGCCCGATACCTTTCCCATTTGCGTACCCATTCCAGTGGCGATAATTTTCACCCTGCCATGCCCCTTGGTGATAACTGTTCCCATATATACAAGCTCGGGTTGATTTGGTGAGTTGTCCACAATATCACGCTGGGCTGTTCGTTTTTCAGCTTGAACCGCCTCACCTGTTAGAATAGCCTCATCGGCGGCAAGTGCCATGCAGCTTAATATTACCGCATCGGCAGGCACTCTATCGCCCTGCTCAAGCTCGATTACATCGCCGCAAACAAGCTCACTTGCCGCAATCACTTGCAGCTTGCCGTCACGGTAACAGCGTGCTGTGGGAGCTGCCATTTTGTTTAGAGCCTCTAGCGTGCGCTCTGTACGGTATTCCTGCACAAAGCCTAGAATAGTGTTAAGCAGCACTATAACGCTTATGGTAATCGCATCATATAGCTCCCCCATAAAAGCGGATATTGCCGTTGAGATAAGCAGGATTATAACCATTACATCCTTAAACTGCCCCGCAAAAATTGAAAGCGCACTTACTCGCTTTTTATGCATTAGGAGGTTTTCTCCGTCCTCGTCAAGTCTGTTTTGAGCTTGACTTGAAGAAAGCCCGATATGCTTGCTATCGGGCGTATTCACAGTATAGCCTTTATCCATAATTTCTAGTATTTTCACAGCATCATCCTCCACAAAGAATGTAACCACCTGTACACATGTACACATGTACATACTATTCTAAAGAAGGACAAAATATGCGAAAGAGAGCTTAAGTATAAACTTAAGCTCTCTTTCGGTTTTGGTAGGATTTTATATATTAGAGATTGTCAATGGCTTTTTTTGCGTCTGCCGCATTTTCATGAGCGATAAGGTAGACATAATCTCCCTTACTGCCGACTACTGCGGCATTGGCAATATCGACCTGATTGGGGTAAAATGCGTACTCCTTTTTGAGCCTTTCAATCCTGCCTTTTAGCGCATCTTGCAAATCCTCAGAGTGACCGTCCTTTGCCTTCACAACTACCATTTCATATAAATGCACCGTTATAGGCGACTGAATGGCATAAACCTCCTCATAATACTCCTCTTCTAAGCCCCAATCATCCTTTAACCTTTGAGTGTCAGTTACTTCCTCCATGGTTTCAGGGTATTCCACTGCGGATTTTATGGCAGTTGAAATATCATTTAGACTTAGCTGAGTTGAAGAATCATCTTCTTTGCCACAGGCGGTGACTGCAATTGCAAGGGCAAGTGCAAGGAGAGATAAAATAGTGAATGCAAGTTTTCTCATGGGCTTTCCTCCGAATTTTAACGTTTGGCAAAGTGCTAGTGTTCTATATCGCTATCGTGTAATGAAAACCTTTGTGCCATCATTGCTGTAAAAATATTCTTCCCCGTCAAGTGTTACATATACGCTTAAACCAATAGATTCACTGTAGTACCAATAAGCATTTTCTCTGACATCCCATTCAAGCTTTATCCCCATATTGAAATACTTTTCCTCTAGATCAGAGTCGATACTTGTGCTGACTGCATCTGCACTTGCAAACACTTCCGCTGCAAGAGCTGAATACTCAGGAGGAATTAGATAGGTTTGGTTGGTGTATTCATTGCCAATCATATAGCAGGGAACATCGGTCTTGTAAATCGGCTGTGCAACGCTCAGTAGCTCTCTTACCTTATCGGTGATGAGTAGCCTTTTCATTAGCATATTTTGGCTGTAATCGGAGCTTGAGAAATAATTGCTCGACACAAAATGCCTCTCATCATAATAACCCACGGGATATTGCTTCGCGTACATACTATCCACATCTGAATAATGAGTTGAATAGGAGTTACCCCCCTCGGGTGGTGCAATTAGAAATAGCCCATAAAGTTCATCAGGCAAAACAGATTGGCTCTTGTTTGATTCGATATAATCACCTAGCCCATGGCTGGTTAGATATTCAATAGCGTTGGTATAGTTTGCCTTGATATAGAATACCTCAGTTGAGTATCCGTAGACACCTCCATTAAAACTACCCTCATTTCGAGGTACTTGCAGCAATATCTTTGCAATCGGTGCTTGAGTTGGGGCGAAATAATCCTTTTCCGTTTCTTCCATTATATCTTTGTAGAATGCATCTGCAAGCTCTTTTGAGGTTATTCCGTAATTGCTTTTGAAGTTTTCAAAGATGTACTGTTCTCCGCCGTAGTAAATGTTTGCAAGGGAAATATCCTTGCTTCTTTCAACATAATAGGATATCACCTTTGCAGCTTCAATTTTGAACTCAGTTGACGTGTCAAGAGATTTAAACATCTCAAGCACCTCATCTGGCACGTGGTATTCCCTTATCATGGGAAGGCCAAATTTCATAGTGTAGTTGATTTCTATCGTTGAGTATGAATATGCGTTTTCGTACTCAACATTATTTTTATAATCGTTAATAATCTGCTCATGCAGGTTTGTTATTATCTCAATATCCTCGGCATCATAGTATTTTGGTGTTTCAACCATATTGCTTCTATAATAATACTGGTCTACCGATGGAAGCCCAAAGTTGTTGTAATAGCCTGAATAGCTAACCTCAGCATATTTGATGTTGTTTGCACTTGGTAGGCGGGTTTCAAAGCCAAACAAGTTGGTGTTCCTTAGAACTAAAATAAAAAGTGAAGAAAGAGCGATGGTCATAGTATACCTAAGCACTGACCAGCCAAAACGCTTAAACCCGCGATTGGTAATGACCTCTGCAATTAAATACACTATACTCGATAAAATTATCGCACCAAAGAACGCCTCCACACTATCGTCTATTCCAAAGAAAAGAGCAATAATAGAGTAGGTCACTGCTGAAATTAAAATATAGTAAATTAGCTTAAATACGAAGGGACGACCTGTATGCTCTGCCTTGCGTCTTTTGAAGAGCAGAAATGACAGTGCTACAATAGCTGCAATCGTTAGAACTATCGGCAATATATATCGCAGCTGCCAAATCCCAAGGCTGTAGCTTTCTGCTGCGTAGGGAGTATACGCTCCGCCAAATTGCAGATATACTATACCCATAATTATTCCGAATGGGGAAGTAAACGAAATTAAATCCATAGCAAGAGAATCGTTGTTAAGCCCGAATATGTTCATAAGGGATGCAAAGACGGTTACTGAAATTGCAATTGGGATAATTGCATTAATAACTATGGTATAAGCAACGCTTTCGAACAAATTGCCGCAGCATACAACCACTAGTAATGTCATAACATAGAGCATTATCATTGCAAGCAGGACTACCGTCATAAGCTGCATCATTGTCGGGTAAATGGGGAAAGATTGAAAGACTTCCTTCCCTGTCTCCGTTAGGCTAACAAAGGAGCCAATCACGCATCCGAGTATACAGCCGCCTATGTAAGGCGAAAGATAAACCGTAAGCCCTGAGGCAAAGTTGCTCCAAAAGCGCTGTGACGATGTAAGGGGCGCTGAAAACGCCATATCAACCAATGATTTGTTGTACAGATAATCAAAGCTTGAGTACACAAGAAATATTCCCGATGCACAGGCAGCAATTTGCGACATTATGCTGATTACTGTAATTATACCCATCCCGTTATTGTCAAGTGCAGTAAGATTGAATAGAGGAAAGCCAATTGCGTTTAGTACTGTCAGCACAATCCATATGCGCTTATTGCGCTTACAGTTGTATGCATAGTGCTTGAACACAAAGTTATCCCTTAGTCTTGAGGTCATTGAATTCATAACCAAGTCCCTCCATTTCGTAGATAAATACTTCCTCGAGTGATAGGGGAACTATATCGAGGACTTTTGGTTCTTTCTTTTCAAGATAAGTTTTGATTTGCTGGATTTCTCCGCGTGCTATTAGGTAGATTACGCTGCCTCTGCGCTCATAATGCAGAAGGTCAAGCTCCTCGAATTCGTCAGCATCGTATCTTGTTTCAAATGCGCACTGTATCTTGTGAACATTGCCTTTGATGCTGTCAAGCTCTTTGTTAAAGACGATTTTGCCCTTGTGAAGGAGTCCCACGGTGTCGCAAAACTCGTCAATCTCCTTTAGGTTGTGGGAGGAAATAATAATTGTAAGTTCGTTATCACTCATTTCATCCACAAGCATACGCTTAACTATAATTCTCATAGTCGGGTCAAGCCCATCGAACGCCTCATCCAATAGCAGGTAGTCAGGTCTGCATGCAAGTGCGGTTATTACTATTGCCTGCCTTTTCATACCTTTTGAGAAGGTTGAAAGCTTCTTATTGAGCGGCAGGTCAATTACACTGCGCAGCTGCTCAAACTTTTCAGCGCTAAAGCCTTTGTAAAAAATTCGATAGTAGTCAGCCAAATCAGAAAGAGTATAATCCGAAAACTGCACCGTTTCATCGTTTACAAAAAATACACGGGACTTTGCCTTTGGATTATCAAATACTTTATCGCCCTCGATTTCAACCGTTCCCGATTCTGCGCTATATACACCGGATACCAGGCGCAGGATTGTCGATTTTCCCGCTCCGTTCGAGCCTAGTAAACCGTATGCGCTCCCCTTTGGGATAATAAGATCTATATTATCAAGTGCGACAAACTCATCAAAACGTTTCGTAACATTTTGGAACTTTATCATATCCCATACCATCCTCTCTTATTACTTTTTGTTAAATACAAGTACACCTACAACTACAAAAATGATAAGCAGTACAATCACCGCTAAAATCCCCATTATTGGCACAGAAACTAAAGCAAAACCGCTAAACATATTTTAACACCTCTCAATTTCCATGATTAACTCAGGTTTTTGAAGACCTACCCTTAGTGCCTGCACTACGGCAGCACGAAATTCGGTGATTATCTTTTCTTTTATTATCTCTTTTGATGTATCAAGCGGAGATATAAAGCTCCCTCTGCCGGCTTGTGAGTAAATTATTCCATCCCGCTCAAGCTCCTGATAAGCTTTTTGAACAGTGTTCGGGTTGACGCCAAGCTCCTTTGCCAGCATACGAACTGTTGGCAGCTTATCATCGGACTCCAGCGCTCCTTGCATAACAAGCTCTGCTACTCTTTTATAGAGCTGCTCGTATATTGGTGCTCTTGAATACATGTCTATTGCAAACATCGTTTCACCCCCTATTTAAATACGCAAACTGTCTTATTTGTATTAGTACAGTTGAAGTATATCACAAAAGATATATAATAGCAATAGTTTATTGAAAAAAACTTA
Organism: uncultured Oscillospiraceae bacterium; assembly: GCA_964560565.1. Lineage (GTDB taxonomy): Bacteria > Bacillota > Clostridia > Oscillospirales > Ruminococcaceae > CAZLMF01. Next base: position 26,429 of record CAZLMF010000006.1, on the reverse strand, counting down.
TGCATTTATCCATTGATATTGTGCCACTCCTTGCTGTATAATATATATTGGTAAAGTTTTGACTTGCCCTAAGTTAATACAAATATAAATGCGGGAGTTTTACATTCCGCCTTAGGGTATTAGAAAGGATTGATTCAATGCGAAAGACGAAAATTATTTGCACCCTTGGCCCTGCCACGGATAACGAAAACGTACTGCGTCAGCTCATACAAGCAGGTATGGATGTCGCTCGCTTTAACTTCTCACACGGTGACCATAGCTCTCATCTTGAACGATATAATAAGCTTGTAAAGCTAAGGAATGAGCTTGAAATACCCATTGCCACTTTGCTTGACACAAAGGGGCCGGAAATTAGGCTCGGGCGCTTTGAAAATGACAAGCCTGTGGAAATAAAGGATGGAAGTACCTTTACTCTTACCACTAGTGAATGTATAGGCAATTCCTCCTGCTCCCATATTACCTTTAAGGGGCTGCCTGGAGATGTCACAAAAGGAACACGCATACTTATAGATGACGGACTTATCGAGATGGAGGTTATCGACCTCAACGAAACGGACATAGTATGCCGTGTAATCAACGGTGGTGTGGTTTCAAACTCAAAGGGTGTAAACGTGCCAAATGTGCCGCTATCCATGCCCTATATAAGCGATCGTGACCGAGATGATATAGCCTTTGGTGTTAAGACAGGCTTTGACTTTATTGCGGCATCCTTTGTGCGTACAGCTAATGATGTTGTTGCTATTCGTGCTGTCCTAGAGGAGTATGACTGCCACTCCGTTCGCATTATTGCAAAGATTGAGAATGCAGAGGGAGTAGCAAATATTGACTCTATTTTGCGTGTTTCGGATGGCATTATGGTAGCACGTGGAGATTTAGGTGTTGAAATTCCCTTTGAGCGCATTCCTATTATACAAAAAGACCTTATTAAAAAGGGCTATAATGCAGGTAAGCAGGTAATTACCGCCACTCAAATGCTTGACAGCATGATTAAAAATTCACGTCCCACCAGAGCGGAGATTACCGATGTGGCAAATGCTATATATGACGGAACAAGCGCAATTATGCTTTCCGGAGAAACTGCCGCCGGTCTGCATCCGGTTGATGCTGTTAAAACCATGGCTCGTATTGCACAAACTACCGAGCACGATATTAACTATCGTCTGCGCTTTCAGCAGCGTGAGGTTGAGGAATCCCCCAATGTCACAAATGCCATTTCCCACGCAACAGTTACCACCGCTCATGACCTCAATGCAAAGGCGATTATCACCGTCACAAAGACAGGCACAACTGCCCGCATGATTTCAAAATACCGCTCACTTTCTCCTATTGTGGGCTGCACCACTGATGCGATTGTCCAACGACAAATGAACCTTTCTTGGGGAGTTACACCTTTGTTAGTGGAGGAAAAGACCAACACTGACGAGCTGTTTGATTGCGCAATTGAAGCGGCGACTAATGCAGGAATTGTATCAAGCGGCGACCTTGTTGTAATTACCGCAGGTGTCCCCCTTGGCATATCAGGCACCACCAACCTTATGAAGGTGCATATTGTAGGCGATATACTTGTATCAGGGCTTGGCGTCACCGAGGAAACTGTATGCGCAAATGTTTGTGTTTGCCAAAGCGAGGACGAAGCGCTTGAGCGTTTCAAAGAGGGTGATATTCTGGTTATCCCTCATACCACTAACAAAATTCTGTCGCTAATTAGGTCAGCTTCTGGGCTTATAACCGAGCAGGAGGGGCTTAATTCCCATGCAGCAATTGTTGGGCTTGCCCTTGAAATTCCCGTTATCGTCGGCGCTGAAAATGCCACAAAAATACTGAAAAGTGGGACAACTGTCACACTTGATGCACTGCATGGCATTGTCTGTGGCAACCACGGTGTTTAATATGTAAAAACTAGTCCGTTTCTCACCTTATCAGTGGGAAACGGACTTATACATTATTCCTCCATTTGCTTTCCAAAATACATGGACGCTGCTTGTATCAGTACATTATGCGTAGTTGTGGCAAAGTCCACACCATCCCCCGAAAGTATCATAATCGCACCTGATACATCCCCTGCCGCCATTATCGGCGAGCACACAAGCGCCCAGCGGTCAACGCCCTCAATGGGCATAAGCTTCTTGTCATCAGCACTCTTATAAACATAATTTTTCCGTTGTTCAATTAAATCCTCAAGACTGTGCGAAATCCTGCGTTCGAGTACCTCCTTCTTCTGCATACCCGCAACCGCAACCACATTATCACGATCGCATATAATCGCAGGGCATCCTCCAATCTTTGCTAATACCTCAACATATTGAGTCGCTGAGGTTGATATTTCACCGACAGGCGAATATTTTCTGAATATTACCTCTCCGTCAACACTTGTATAGATTTCGAGCGGATCTCCTTCTCTGATGCGCATTGTGCGTCGTATTTCTTTAGGTATTACCACACGACCCAAGTCATCAATCCGTCTGACTATTCCGGTTGCTTTCATCATTTACCTCCATGTTTATTTAATATATATATTAGTACATTTAGTCGTGTTTCTATTATTTGCCCTAACCGCATATTTATTCAAGGTCATTTAGATAATTTTGTTTGTAAAATCATCGTATTTTTCCTTGTTCAAGTTAAGTTATATAATTATATGCAAGAATTTTGAAACTCTATTTTCCCCTTGAGGTTGACAATGAGCACAATATATCATATAATTTAGGTAAATTGCGGACTGGATTAGGGGATTGAAATATAATACTGTCCGCTTTTTTATATTTCAACTAATTTATCATTTTTTAATAACAATCAGCTTTAGACAATAACTTTCTTTTCATCTTTGTTAGTTGTTTCTGCTGTTTATGTTCGAAATGGATTATTAATTTGTCTAAAGATGTTTTGGTTTTCGATAACGAATCCAAATCATCTTTATCTGCGTTATGGGAAATATGAATTTTATAGGGATGTGAGTTTTCAAATTGAATACCCTTGTAAGCGTTATAATTCCTGCCTACCGCTGTGAAAAATACCTTGAACATACTGTGCGCTCTGCTCTTGCGCAGTCTTATGCAAACCTTGAGGTTATAGTGGTTGATGATTGCTCCCCAGATAAATGCGGCGAGATAGCAGACTTGCTTGCCCTTGAGGATAAGCGTGTTAAGTGCATACACAACCCCGTCAATCAAGGCGTTGCGCAGTCAAGGAATATTGGCGTTGCCGCTGCAAACGGCGAATGGATTGCTTTTTTAGACGGCGATGACTATTGGGCACAGGACAAGCTTATACGTCAGCTTAAAGCTGCTAAATCTACTCCTGCTAGCCTATACTATACTGGAGCAGATTTCATTTCTGAAGAAAATCCCGCTTCGAGGAAATACATTTGCGTTGCTCAAAGCGTTGATTATAAGCAAATTTGCAAGGGCAATGATATCATTACCTCATCAGTGCTTGTTAAGCGTGATTATATGCTGGAATTCCCTATGGAGCGCAGCGATTTGCACGAGGATTTTATAGCTTGGCTTAGAATACTGGCGCGATATGGACAAGCGGCAGGCATTGACCTTCCTTTAACCTTCCATAGGCTTTATAAGACTTCAAAGTCAGGTCAAAAGCTTAAATCCGCTAAAACCACATGGAAAACATATAAATACATGGGTTGGCGCCTGCCAAAACGTATTCACTGCTTTTCCGGTTATGTTTTGCACGGACTCAAACGATACTGGATGTAGCTTACTATAAGGGAGCATTGCGCTTATGAAGAATGAAACAGCAAAAAGATTTAAGCGTGTTCGCTTGCTTGATATAGCGCATATTTTTCTATTCCTTATTGCATTTCCCATTGGCAAGCTTTACAGCCTAAAACGCAAAAACATATGGCTGCTCTGCGAGTACCGAGATGAGGCAAGGGATAATGCTTACTGGCTTTTTAAGTATCTTCGCGAGCAACAGCCTCATATTGACGCAGTTTATGCGATAAATAAGAAATCAAAGGATTATAAAAAGGTTTCAACGCTTGGGCAAACCGTTTCCTACGGTAGCTTTAAGCATTGGGTATACTATATAGCGGCAAGGGCGAATGTCAGCACTCAAAAGGGCGGAAAACCCAATGCAGCAGTATGCTATGTGCTGGAGGTCAGAGGAATTTGGAAGAACACAAGAGTTTTCCTGCAGCATGGAGTGGTTTTAAGCGAACTGCCCTATCTGTTTTATAAAAACGCAAGACTAAGCCTTATTATGTGCGGTGCATATCCCGAATATCTAAGCATAAAAAGCAGCTACGGCTACCCAGAAGACTCAATTTGCTATACAGGGATGTGCCGTTTTGACAGACTGCATGACGCAGTGCGTGATAAAAGCAAAATTCTGATTGTGCCAACCTGGCGTGACTATATATATAGTGCCGCAAGCTCATCTCAAGAGTTTGAGCAGACCGAATATTTCAAGCAGTGGAGTGCTTTGCTAATCTCTAGCAAGCTTGAGCAGCTGCTAACCCAATATGACATGAATGTTTTGTTTTGTCCTCATAGGAATATGCAAAAGCTGGGCGCAAGCTTTAAATCATGCTCACCACGCATTACCATAGCAAGCTGGGATAAAATCGATATTTCCAAGGAAATAGAAAATGCATCGGTGATGATAACTGACTATTCCAGCATTTCAGTTGACTTTGCATACATGAAAAGACCTGTGCTTTACTACCAGTTTGATAGAGAGCATTTTCGCAGTGAGCATCTGAAAAAGAGCTACTTTGACTTTGAGGATGACGGCTTTGGACCTGTGTGTGAGGACACTGCCGCACTTACAGAAAAGCTTTTGGCGGTGTTTGAAAGCAGCTGTTTTATGCAAGAGCAATATTTAAAGCGACATGAGCGATTTTTCAAACTATATGATAATAAAAACTGCCTTAGGACATACGAGCAAATTGCTGATTATGTGGGCAAGGGCAACGAGGATGTGTAAATGATTAAGTATATAAAAGAGCTAATTAGGTACAAGGATTTTCTGGGACTGCTCATTCAAAGGGATATAAAGCTTAAATACCGCAGAAGCTTTTTAGGCTATATATGGAGCGTGCTAAATCCCCTTCTCACAATGATTATAATGACCATTGTGTTCTCGAAAATGTTTAAGCGCAATATTGAAAATTTCCCTGTATATCTCCTTATCGGTAACATTTTATTTGGGTTTATGCGTGAATCGAGCACACTTGCGATGAATTCTGTCGTTGGCAATGCCTCACTCATAAAAAAAATATATGTGCCTCGATTTATCTTTACTATTTCAACGGTTACAAGCTCGATGATAAATTTGCTCTTTGCTATGGGGGCGCTTATTGCTGTTATTCTCTTCACAGGCGTTAATTTTACCTTTTACACCCTTTTGATAATAATACCTATAACAGAGCTTTATATTTTCTGCATTGGACTGGGGCTTTTCCTTGCGCAGGCAAGCGTGTTCTTCCGTGATATTAGGAATATTTGGAGTGTTGTCACCCTTGCGTGGATGTATATGACGCCTATTTTCTATCCCCTATCCGCCTTGCCTGAAATGCTTCAAATTTGGATACCGAGGCTTAACCCTATGTACATTTACATCACGCAGTTTCGTGACTTTGTTTTAACCGGCGCTGGCACAAATCCAATGCTTCTGCTTAAAGGCTTAATCTTTGCGGTTGTAATGCTGTTTGTCGGCATATGGCGCTTTAAGCGCAATGAAAACAGGTTTATACTTTATATATGATTGGTGGGGGAAAAGTGCAAAATACTCAACCAGATAATTACGCAATTGACGTTCAAAATGCGACTGTGCGTTTTAATATGGCATCCGAAAAAATCGACAATTTAAAAGAGTACTGCATTAAGCTAATAAAGGGCAAGCTAATGTTTGAGGAATTCCTTGCTTTGCAGGATGTTACACTGCAAATCAAGCCCGGTGAATCTTGGGGAATTATAGGCGACAATGGCGCAGGCAAGTCCACTCTACTAAAGCTTATATGCGGTATTATTTCGCCTTATAAAGGCACAGTTACAACCAATGGCGCTATTGCGCCGATAATCGAGCTTTCGGCAGGCATGGACCCAAACCTTACCGCAAGGGAAAATATATTTCTAAATGGCACTATTATGGGCTATACAAAGAAGTTTATAGCGGAAAGGTTCGACCAAATCGTTGACTTTGCTGAGATTCACAAGTTTTTGAATATGCCTATAAAGAACTACTCATCGGGTATGCGTGCAAGGCTTGGCTTTGCCGTTGCAACAATAGTGCAACCCGATATTCTAATCATTGATGAAACTTTGTCCGTGGGCGATATAGCTTTCCAAGAAAAGTGCAACAAGCGAATGGCGCAAATGCTTGATAATGGCACTACCCTGCTGCTTGTTTCCCACTCGACACAAAGCATCACTAAGCTTTGTGAGCATGTATTATGGCTTGACCACGGTCAAATGGTCATGTCAGGGAACGCACAAGAGGTTGTGGATGCTTATCGTGCAAAAAAAGGAATTGCCAAAGCATAAGGAGTGGAATAATGAGCGCAAAGTCTGAAATAATGCTTAGTGTGGGTGTGCTTGCTTACAACCACGAAAAATATATTGCGCAGGCGCTTAACAGCATTTTAATGCAAAAGGTGGACTTTGAGTACGAAATTATTATCGGGGAGGATTGCTCCACTGATAATACAAGGAATATTCTATTGGACTTTTCGGCTGCCTATCCTGATAGAATTAAGCTTATCTTACACGACGAAAACCTTGGCATGAATGCAAACGCTGACTCTGTTCGTTTTTCCTGCAAGGGCCGCTATATGGCGTTCCTTGACGGCGACAACTACTGGACTGACGAAAATAAGCTGCAAAAGCAGATTGATTTTCTGGAGAGTAATAAGCTTTACATAGGCTATGCACATAAAGTCTATGTTGTCGATGAGAATGGCGAACCTTCTAAAGCAAGATACCACGCTTCACATTGCCCTGATGAAATATACACACTTTCCCACGCCGAAAAAGGCATGTTGCCGGGGCAATCCGGCACCTATGTCTTTAGGAATATATTTAGAGATTTTACCCCTGCACAGCGTGAGCTTTATAGAAACTGCGACAGCGTGGGCGATGCTAAGCTTGCTCTAACCCTTGCGCTAAACGGGCCTGTTTATTGCAGCAATGAGGCTATGAGCGCATTTCGCTTTGTCACAGATGGTGCAAGCTTCAGCTCATGGTCGTATAACAGCAACCTCTCATTAAAATATTGCCACTGGTTATTCGAGCGAATTCGCTTTGCAAGGGAATGCTACGGAAAAGATATTTCCTACCGATATATGCTGCTTGATATTGGCTACCACGCTTTTGTGGAGCTACTGCGTCATCCATCAGGTGAAAATCTTCGGATTTATAGGCAAACAGTTACCTACCAAAAAGGCAAGCTCCGTTTGTGTTTGTGTTTGCATATAGCAAAGAAATGTTTCCTTTTACCTATAAGAATTCTAAAACGCAAGCTAAATTTCCGCAAAAACCGCAACGCACCGCAAATAGCATAGAATTGTGGTGCAAATACAGCAATTAAAATAAAAAGTCTTTTACACAAAGGAGTAATACTATGGATTTAAGCACGGTGAGTACAACACACCGCCCACTTGTAAGCGTCGGAATGACGGCATATAATCACGAAGACTTTATTGCACGAGCACTTGAGAGTGTGCTTATGCAAGAGGTTGACTTTGAATACGAAATAATCATTGGCGAGGACTGCTCACAAGACTCTACAAGAGAGATAATCCTTGAGTATCAAGCTAAATACCCCGATATAATTAAGCCTATACTTTATGAGAAGAATGTAGGCATGAAGCAAAACTACCTAAACATTCGTGACGCATGCAAGGGGACATATAGGACTACCCTTGAGGGTGACGACTATTGGATTACCTGCGACAGAATGAAAAAATCCGTTGATTTTTTGGAGAATAACCCTGATTATATTGCAGTAGCAGCTAATTGGTATACAATTGACCAAAATAACAGGATTATTAGAAACCCCTTTGAGAAAACCTATTTCTTTGGGAGGGAATTTACTACTAAAGAGTCACAGCGCTGGCTTTTACCAAAGCACACCTCAACTATGATGTACCGCAACCTTTTCCCGGACTACGACCCAGAGTTGCTGGATATCTACTCGAACCTAAAGATTGTAGGCGATCGCAAGCTATCCTTGTTTCTTGCACTCCACGGCAACATTTACTGCTTTGACAACTACATTGCTGCTAGGCGCATAATAAAAGCCTCAGGTACAAGCTATTATGCCACTACAAAGCGACAGAATATGTACTATGTAATGTATAACTGGACTGAACAGCTTGAGGAGTTTGCTAGAAAACACTATGGTGTTGAGCTTGATTACACCGAAAAGCGACTTGAATTTTGGTTGCTTGCTTGTATGCACTTTTTCAAGCTTCCCTGCTTGATGCATTTTAGGGTAATGCGCTCTATCTACAAAAGCAGTAAGGATAAGAAAGCCTACCGCAAGGCTTTACGCCAAAAGATAGGCAAGTGGATAAAGAAAGTTTACAGCGGCAGAAACTTTTTACAGGTATCTTGGAATATTATCAAGAAGGTTTTAAAGCTCCCCTTAAGAGTATTTAGATTTCAACATAAAACTAAAATTAAGCAAAATAGCAGCAAAACTTCAATCGACAGCTTTATTTAATGTAGAAATACGGAGGAAACAATATGCAAATAAAAAAATCTAAAATTGACGGCTGCAAATGGGTTATTACACGCACCTTGCAGGAGGATAAAGGTTGGTTTAGCCGAACCTATGCTTTCCCCGATTGGGCAAGAGGTGGGGTAAGAACTCCATTTTTGTATGACGGTGAAATGGTTATAGCTTTCAAGAACACCTGGAGGGGACTTTATAGACAGTGTTACCCTTATGAGTACAGCATTCTAATACGCTGCATACACGGCAAGTCCCTTGTTGTTGCTGTTGATATGCGTGAGGAATCGGAAACCTATTTGAAATATGTTATCTTTGAGTGCAACTCCGAAAATAAGCTTCAGGTTTATCTTGAAAAGGGCTTTGCTTTTGGATTTTTGACTTTGGAGGACAACACAGAACTTCAAATTAA
>CAZLMF010000006.1:2103-17226 GCA_964560565.1 uncultured Oscillospiraceae bacterium | reverse complement strand
CTTACTATGGAAATGCAGCGCAAATGGTATGAGAAGCTAAAAACCTCAGATACGCAGCTTCGCTGGATTATCTGGGTTGACGATGTACCAATCGGCTCAATTTATTTACTTGAAATTGACCACAAGAATAAAAACGCCGAGCTTGGGGTTTTTATAGCTGAAACGCAGTATCGAAACCTCAAAATGCTGCTTTATATTCACTGGAATTTATTCGATTATATCTTTAGCCAAACTGATTTGCATCGACTATACGGCTGCATAATGGAGGGCAACGAGGGAATGATTCGCTTTAACATTGCCAATGGCAGCGAAGTCGAGGGCACTCTCAAGGAGCATATATATAAAAACGGAAAGTTTCATAATCTTACTTATGTTGGCATTACAAAGGATAGATGGGCAGAATTTAGGGAAACTGTTAAATATGATGTTTATCCGATTGAGAAAGTATAGGGGGACATACAATGGAAAATCTCAAAAAATATAAAAACGCTTTTGTGGAAACCTTCGAGGTAGACGCATCGGAGCTTGGCGAAAACTTCACCTTTGAAAAAATAGACAAATGGGATTCCCTTCGCCATATGGCGCTTATATCAAAGCTTGAGGAGGAGTTTGATGTCCTGTACGATACAATGGACATTCTTGAGTATGAATCCTATGAAAACGGCATCAAAATCTTAGAGAAATACGGTGTTTCTTTCTCGTAATAATAAGAGGTAAAAATAATGCTTTTAGAAAATAAGGTTTGCCTTGTAACAGGAGCAGCTCGTGGAATCGGCAAGGAAATTGCGCAGATGTTCGCATCGGAGGGTGCAGTTGTCTATGCGGCGGATATTATGCTAGAGCCTTTAGAGGAATGGACAAAGGCTTCAGGGAGTAATATTATCCCCGCTGAGCTTGATGCAACTGACTCGTCCGCTGTAAAGGGCATAATTATGCGCATTAAGAAGGAACAGGGGCGAATTGACGTCCTTGTCAATAATGCTGCAATAATCACCTATGAACTCCTTGCAATGGTATCAAAAGACACCATGCGGAAAATGTTTGAAGTCAATGTATTTGCTACAATTGAGCTAATGCAGTATGCATCACGCATTATGGTGCGTCAAAATTCCGGAAGTATAATCAATATCGCAAGTATTGTTGGCGTAAATGGTGCTGCTGGGCAGCTATCCTACTCTGCATCAAAGGGTGCGATTATTTCGGCTACTAAGTCCGCCGCTAAGGAGCTTGCGCCCAATAAAATCAGGGTTAATGCTGTTTCCCCAGGAATGGTGGGCACAGACCGCTTTAATGCAGTGCTAAACGAGCATTTTTCCGAGCGCACCGAGTGCATAGGGATGGGCAGGCTCGGCACTTCCGAGGATATTGCAAAGGCTTGCGTCTTTCTGGCGTCGGACTTATCTGAATATATTACAGGGCAAATTTTAGGTGTTGACGGAAGCACAGTTTTATAATGGAGGCAAATATGTATCTGAAACTTGACAAAAAACAACCAAGCTCATTAGCTGCAATTGACTCAAACGGTGATAAGATTACCTATGGGGAGCTTTGCGAATATGCTTTGCGGTTTGAGCAAATCTTGCAAAAACGAACAATAGTATTCTGTCTGTGCGAAAATAAAGTGGGGGCACTTGTTGGATATACCTCCTTTATTGAAAACAGGGTTGTACCCTTGCTTTTGCCAAGCTCCATGGAGCGTAAACTTTTAGCTGAACTTATGGACATTTACAAGCCTAAATATTTATGGTGTCCCTCGAGTGTAAGCGATGAACTTACAGGCAAGAAAGTGATTGAGCTTTTTGGTTACACGCTAATCGAAACAGAAAATGAGCCTTATCCTATTTATGAGGAGCTTTCGCTTTTGCTTACAACCTCAGGCTCAACAGGCAGTCCAAAGCTTGTGCGCCACAGCTACAAAAACATTGAGGCTAACGCACGAAATGTTGCTGCTTTTTTTAAAATTACCACCGAGGATAGACCTCTTGCCGACCTCCCTATGCATTATACAATGGGGCTTAACGTGATTTGCAGCCACCTATACGGGGGCGCTACTGTCCTTTTAACAGCTCATAGTATCATGTCAAAGGAGTATTGGCAGTTCTTCACCCAAGAAAAGTGCACCGCCTTTACAGGTGTGCCTTATAGTTATGAGGTGCTGCAAAAGCTGCGCTTTACAAGGTCGGAATGGCCGCATTTACGCATACTTACCCAAGGGGGAGGAAAGCTACCCGAAAGCACATATGTGGAATTTGCGGAGTATGCAAAGCGCACAGGTAAGTCCTTTATTCCCACCTTCGGGCAAACTGAATGTACAGCTCGAATGGCTTTTCTGCCACCTGAACTCGCCCTTGAAAAAGTCGGCGCAATAGGAGATGCTATCCCTGAGGGTGAGCTTTTCTTGATTGACGATGATAAAAGCGAGATTGTCGGTAACGATAAAGAGGGTGAAATGGGCTACCGTGGGCCTAATGTCACAATGGGTTATGCACTTTGCAGAGATGACCTTACTAAAGGCGATGAATGGCATGGCGAAACCCATACAGGAGACATGGCAAAGCGTGATAAGGACGGAATATACTTCATAATCGGGCGCAAAAAGCGCTTTTTGAAGCTGTTCGGCTACCGTGTCAGCCTTGACCAGTGTGAACGCCTTATTCAAGGGGAGTATAAGACAGAATGTGCTTGCACAGGTACTGACAAAAAGATGATAATCTATGTAAGTAATGAAGCTCTTTTGCCCACTATACCAAGCTTTCTATCAGAAAAAACAGGAATAATTCATACCTCTTTCCAAGCAAGATATATTGACAAGATTCCACGAAATGAAGCCGGCAAAATTACCTACTCAGTGTTAGAAAACATATAAAATATAAAAATAACAATTTGAAAGGTGAAAGAAATGGGAATTCAATTATTTGTACCAACTTTTGATGTCGAGGCATGCCTTGACGAAATACGCGTATGCCTTGAAAAGGGCTGGACAGGGATGGGCTTTAAGACTGTTGAGTTTGAGGACAAGTGGAAGGAATACACCGGCTTGCCCCATGCACATTTCCTTAATTCCGCAACTGTTGCTCTAAACTTGGCTTTTGAAATTATGAAGGAGCAATACGGCTGGCAGGATGACGATGAGGTCATCACTACCCCTATGACCTTTATATCCTCCAACCACGCAATTAAGCTTAATGGCTTAAAAGCAATATTTGCTGATGTTGACGATACACTTTGCCTTGACCCTAAGTCCGTTGAAAAGCTAATCACCCCTAAAACAAGGGCTGTTCTATTCGTTGGAATGGGCGGCAATGTCGGTCAATACGAGGAAATCGTTAAGCTATGCGATAAGCATGACCTCAAGCTGGTACTTGATGCGGCTCATATGGCAGGCACTCGCCTAAACGGCGTTGTACCCGGCAAAGAAGCCGAGGTTGTTGCATATTCATTCCAAGCGGTTAAAAACCTACCCACCGCAGATAGCGGCATGATTTGCTTTAAGCGTGAGGATTTTGATGCTATTGCACGCAAAAAAGCTTGGCTTGGCATTAACAAGGACACCTATGCACGTTCTTCAAATGCAGGTGGCAACTACAAATGGCGCTATGATGTTGAATATGTTGGCTATAAGTACCACGGCAACTCAATTATGGCGGCAATCGGTCTTGTTGAGCTTACCCACCTAGATGAAAATAATAAATACCGCAGGCAGGTTGCAAAGTGGTATGAGGACGGGCTGAAAAAATATAGCGATAAAATCAAGTTTATTAAAGTGCCCGAAAACTGCGAAACCTCACGTCACCTGTTCCAAATAATGGTGGATGATCGTGATGGACTAATGACCTACCTAAATGACAACGATATTTTCCCCGGTGTTCACTATGTTGACAACACACAATACCGTATGTATGAGTATGCACATGGTACTTGCCCAAATACCGCTTATGCAACCGACCATATTCTTTCCCTACCATTGCATTTGCGCCTAACAAAACAGGATGTTGACTATGTTATCCTAAAGATAGTTGAGTTTATTTCAATGTAATATTCGCACTAATATATACAATACGTATAATTACACCAACTTAAAAATGGAGGCACAATATGAAAGGCATAATCTTAGCAGGAGGCAAAGGAACACGTCTATTCCCCATGACCCTAGCAGTGTCAAAGCAGCTTTTGCCTATATACGACAAGCCGCTGATTTACTATCCGCTTTCCGTTCTTCTTTTGGCTGGCATTAAGGAAATACTGATTATTTCCACACCAGAGGACACTCCTGTCTATGAGAGACTGCTTGGAGACGGCTCACGCCTTGGCATTAAGCTTAACTACATTGTTCAGGATACCCCTCGAGGGCTTGCTGATGCTTTTATCTTAGGTGCTGACTTCATTGACGGCGATTCTGTTTGTCTTATCCTAGGTGATAATGTGTTCTACGGGCAGGACTTTTCCGGACTTCTCAAGCGTGTGGGCAAGCGTGAACGTGGCGCTACCGTTTTTGGCTATCCTGTTAAGGACGCACGTTCCTTTGGCGTGGTTGAGTTTGACGCTGAGCGAAAAGTGGTTTCCATCGTTGAAAAGCCCGAGTACCCTAAATCTAACTATGCTGTACCGGGGCTTTATTTCTATGATAACCGAGTCGTGGAGATAGCAAAGAATGTTAAGCCCTCCCATAGAGGCGAAATTGAGATAACCTCAGTAAACAACACCTATCTGGAGATGGGTGAGCTGCATGTTGAGCTTTTAGGACGTGGAATGGCGTGGCTTGACACAGGAACTCCCGATGGAATGCTTAAAGCCGCTGAATATGTGGAGGCTGTTCAATCAAGACAGGGCTTCTATATTGCCTGTATTGAGGAAATTGCGTGGCGCAAAGGTTTTATCGATAAAGAACAGCTCACAGCACTTGGTGAGGAGCTGAAAATGACCGAATACGGTCAGTATCTGCTCTCCATAGCAAAGGACGAATAAGCACAGCGTTTTTCTAACAAATTTTAAGGGGGTAGTTGAAATTAAAACTATTTTAGTCACAGGAGGGGCAGGTTTTATAGGCTCTAACTTTGTCAAGTATATGCTTGGCAAGTATTCTGACATTAAGCTAATAAATCTAGACGATCTTACCTATGCAGGAAACCTTGAAAATTTAAGCGAGCTTGAGGAAAATTCAAGATATACATTTATCAAGGGTGATATTAGAGACCGCAAGCTTGTTAATAAAATCTTCGAGGAAAACGAAATTACCAGTGTGGTGAATTTTGCGGCTGAAAGCCATGTGGATAGGAGCATTACCGAGCCTGAAATCTTCCTTACTACCAATATTCTCGGCACACAGGTTTTACTTGATGCTGCAATGTCAAGCTGGAAGCTTGATCCTTCAGATAAACATTCACGGGAGTACAAAGATGGCGTGAAGTTCCTGCAGGTTTCAACCGATGAGGTTTACGGCGCTCTTGGCAAGACTGGTTTGTTTACCGAAAGCTATCCCCTTGCGCCAAACAGCCCTTATTCCGCCTCAAAGGCAAGCTCTGATATGGTGGTAAATGCCTACAACAAGACATTTGGCATGCCTATAAACATCACTCGCTGCTCGAATAACTATGGGCCTTATCAGTTCCCTGAAAAGCTTATCCCTCTTATGATAAATAATGCAAAGCAAGATAAATCCCTGCCCATCTATGGTGATGGAATGCAGGTAAGAGACTGGCTGCATGTATCCGACCATTGCTCTGCAATTGATACTATCCTTAACAAGGGCAAGCTTGGTGAAGTATACAATATCGGCGGTAATAACGAAAAGGCTAATATCGAGATAGTCAAATTGATATTACAAGCACTTAACAAGCCCGAATCCCTTATAACCTATGTAAAGGACCGCCCTGGGCACGACAGGCGCTATGCAATAGATAACTCAAAGATTACTACAAAGCTTAACTGGAGCCCTTCCTATACCTTTGAGCAAGGCATTGCCGAGACAATTGAGTGGTATCTTGAAAATGAAGCTTGGATGGAGAATATCACCTCAGGCAGCTACGCAGAATACTACGATAAAATGTATAAATAGACATAACAAGGCTCTAAGTGCTAAAAGCTTAGAGCTTTTTTGTTCATAACGGTAAAAAGTATTGCAATTCCTTTACGATTTATGGTAGAATTGGTTTAGTAGGAATGGCTTGTCCATTTTATCGCTGTGTTTATATAGTTTAATACATATTGGGAGGTTGAGAATTCATGGATATAACAAGCTTTGTAGAGGGTATTTCCCTTTCTAATGACAGCTTTGTTACAGTTAAGCTAAAGGAGGGTTACGTCGAGGATAACGCACAGCTAATTGCTTTGAGCGAATTTAGCTCCCACCTATTCCCTTGTATGCGTGACCGATCATCAGCGAACACCCTTATTTACGACACTAACGGCTTTATCCCCCTTGATAAATACCTTAGCGCTGCGGTGTTTTCTGCACAGGGCTTGCAGGACTTCCTGCTTAACTTAAGCGGCTTAGAGCGCAGGATTGCTTCCTCAGCCCTAAGGCTTTCAAACACCATTTTAAAGCAGCAATACATTTTCATAAACCCTTATACTAAGCAAGTTCGCTTTATCTACATACCTGTGAGCATCAATACTGGAATTTCCGATTCCTCAAGCTCACTTAGAATACTTATTAAGTACGTTATTTCAAATGCAACCTGCGACAGCTCATATGAGCTGATTGCTTTTGTGCTGTCAAGGATAAATTCCCCAAGCTTTAGTCCTACTCGCTTTTATACCGAGCTTGCAGCATTCTCGCCAAAGACAGCAAAGATGATTGCGCGCAAGGGCCGCCTACGCATTTTAGGCGCTGTAATGCTAACGCTTATTTTTACAGCAGCAAGCAGTATTGGCATACCTGTGCTTGCGGATTTCCTCAACTACGAGCCGATTGAGCGCTATTTTACCGATGAGGCAATATTAGTGTTCGCAATTCTATTTGGCGCTGCAGCTGTGGCATCAATCATGGTTGCATGTATAATAGCTATCACGCTTTCGTCTAAGTCCAAGCTACCAAAGGCGCAAAAGGCCCCTAAGCCGCAGCAAACGCTCCCCTATCAGCCTCAAGCGCCTCAGTATAACATTGCACCAGGGGTGACCGCTTCATGCGTACCAGGCTATCCTGCGCCTGTTCCTGTACCGACGCCTAGCCCTGAACCCTTGCCTGCGCCTGTTCCTGTACCGATGCCTATCCCTGAACCTACACCCATGCCTGCGCCTGTTTCCGTGCCTGCTGAGCCTGAGCTTGCATACTCAGCAGCTTCAGTAGAAGAGCCGGTTGCCAATAGCGAGCAAGTACCTGAGGAGAGCCTTGACAACATAGTTATAGATAACCCTGTTGAGTAATACTAAGTAAAATGTGACTTGTAGGCATAATAATAGGGCTTGGATTCTCCAAGCCCTATTATAATTAAGCTATGATATTGTAGACCTTACTCTCTTTCGTTCTTCTTAAACAGCAGCATTGTCACTGCGAGTATTGCAAGGGATGTAACCGCTATCACCGCCACAAGAATTGTTGGAAGCAGATTGCTTTTTTCATTCGCCTTAGCGGTCAATACTGGGTTTATGACCGCTTGTTCGTTATCCTCAAAATAGCCTAGACTGTCAAAATAGTTGCGCCTTTCTACTATATCTATACGGTGGTCGGCGGAAAGCGCTTGCGCTGTAATATCGAAGAACTTCATGCTGGTTGCACCTTTGACATATTCTCCGCCTGAATAAGCGTTTTGCGTGCTCCATGTGCAGTCGACAAATGCCCATCTATCATCGAGCTTCACTGCACTCCATTCATGGTTACGAGGTAAGTCCGCTAAGTCCTCAAGTCTTTCATTTGAGCGCACAACTGCGCCTTTAATTGTGACGCTATCAATGCCCTGTGCAAGGCATAACGCTCCATATAAGTTTGCAAAACCTGCACAGACGGTTTTCTTTGTTTCCACCACATTAACAAGTGCAATTGTTTCAAGGTCAACGCTGCCCGACTTTGCATCATAGTCGTAGTAGATATTATTTGTCACCCAAAGAAAAATCGCCTTTGCACGGTCATAATCAGTCTCTGCATTCTTGCATATGTCATCGGATAGGCTTTTTATCGCATCTAGCGCATTCTCCACATTTTCCTTGTCGGCAGGATATGCAAGGTAGCTTGCGGCGACCATTTCGCTCATGGTGTCAGTCCCACTTATGCTTGCGCTGACCTGCGCAGATAGATTTTCATTGGGGAATCTCCACTCCCCATTAACACGTTCAAGCCGATAGTAAAGCAAATTATCCGAACCTAGGTAAATCTTTAGTAAATGCTCGCCATCCGCAACATCGGAGGTATCAACCGTCGCGGTAAAAGTATTGTCTTTTTCGTAGCTTACGTTAGTATCCCATGTGCGTTTAAATATATAAATCTCTTGGGCAGTTTCGCCCTCAAGCTTGCCTTTCACTTGAATTTCATCGCCATTTAGCGTGATGTTTAAGTAATAATCAGGGTTATAGCTAGTCAGTAGCACTTTGTTTGACTCCGCATAAGTATTCACGCCAAGCATAATCGCCAAGGTAATTACGAGCATCACTTTCAAGGCTTTCATTGTGCCGCCTCCAATAATAATTTTGTATTTTTATGTATTTATTATAGCTTCATAACGAGCTTATGTCAATTGCCACCACGCTAATAACAGCGCAGTTTCGCTGTAAAATGGTATTGCAAAGCCTAGATAAACATATATATGTTTTGAAAGGATTGATACTATGTTTGTTATTTCAATGAAGCTTCCAAAGCTTAAACTTGCACTTATGGTAGGCTGTATCTTTTTAGCTCTTGCAGTAATTATTATTGCCTCGTCCGCCGCCCATAATGCCCTTGCAGCAAGCACAACCCTTACTTCAAGCGCACAAAGCAATTCCCAGCGGATAGCCTTCCTAAAAAGCTTTGGGTGGGAAGTTTCCTCTGAGCCCCTTGAAATTGTCGAAATTGTTATTCCGTCGGAGTTTTCCGATGTGTATGAGGGCTACAATGATATACAAAAGCTACAAGGCTACGATTTGTATAAATACCGCGCTAAGCGAGCTAAGCGCTATACCTACGAAGTGCTTAACTACCCTTCCTCTGATGAAACCATGTTACCAAATATACGCGCAAATATAATAATATATGACGGCAAGATAATTGGAGGGGATGTATGCTCAACTGAGCTATCAGGATTTATGCACGGATTTAAACTGACGGAGGAAGATAAGCAAAATTAACGACTATTTTTCTATTCTGCATCAGAAAAGAAATCCATATGAGGTTTTCCACTTAAAACCGCGATATTTACTGTAGTAGTGATACTGCACAAAATCTAACTGGATAATTGCCCTCCCTTTGACAAGCATTTTGAAAAGTTAATGATTATTAGTCAATATCAATAAACTGTCTTTTTGAAGTTTGGGTAATTAGGTACTGTTTTTTATAATCAAAATTTGATATATTATTAGTATACTTTTCTATGTTAGAAAAAATTCGAAGTAAGAAGTGGAGGTCCATACAATGGCAAGTGTACAACTAAAAAGCATATACAAGAAATATCCCGGTGGCGTCATCGCTGTTTCAGATTTCAACCTGGACATTAAGGATAAGGAATTTATTATTCTAGTCGGTCCATCCGGCTGCGGTAAATCAACTACCCTACGTATGATCGCAGGACTAGAGGAAATCACAGATGGCGAGCTATATATCGGTGACCGCTTGGTTAACGACATTGCTCCAAAGGATAGAGATATAGCAATGGTTTTCCAGAACTATGCTCTTTATCCCCATATGACCGTATACGAGAACATGGCATTCGGTCTAAAGCTACGCAAGGTACCAAAGGATGACATTAAGAAGCTTGTTGAGGAAGCAGCTAGAATCCTTGACATCGCTCACCTTCTTGACCGTAAGCCAAAGGCTCTGTCCGGTGGTCAGCGTCAGCGTGTTGCCCTTGGACGTGCAATCGTTCGTGATCCTCAGGTGTTCCTACTTGACGAGCCCCTATCAAACCTTGACGCTAAACTGCGTGCACAGATGCGTACAGAGCTTTCAAAGCTTCACAAGAAGCTAGGTACTACATTTATTTACGTTACTCATGACCAGATCGAGGCTATGACAATGGCTGACCGTATCGTGGTTATGAAGGACGGTCTAATTCAACAGGTTGACTCACCTTCAAACCTATATGAGTCCCCTGTTAACCAGTTCGTTGCTGGATTTATCGGTTCACCTCAGATGAACTTCATCGATTCTAAGCTTCTAAAGAAGGATGGCAAGTATACAGTTGAGTTCGGCTCAGAGGATACCAAAACTACTCGCGGCAAAAAGTTCTATGTTGACATTCCTGAGGCAAAGGTTGATCCTGTTCTTGATTCCTATGTTGACAAGGAAGTTACTCTCGGCGTTCGTCCTGAGAACATCCATGATGAGGAAATGTATATATCAGCTGCAAAGACTGGCTTTATCGAGAGCCTAGTTGAGGTAACTGAGATGATGGGTGCTGAGACATATCTATATCTAACTTGTGAAGGCACTCCTCTAACCGCTCGTGTTTCACCTCGTTCGTCAGCACGTCCACAGGATACCATTAAGCTTTGCATTGATCCAAACAGGATTCATCTGTTTGACAAGGATACAGAGCAATCAATTATTAACTAATATAGTAAAGGGGAGCATTCGCTCCCCTGAATTTTTGCAAGCTTGTCATATTTTTTGATATCGTTGAGTATAATATTATGCTGACAAATGTGATGAGTTTGTATCGGATTTTTAGGCAATGTGATAGATGTGTGTTCAATTGTTATGTTTTAATGAATAATCTATTGACAATAACCATCATTACATGCTAAAATAACTTATAATATGCAAAAGGAGTGTTTGGTATGGATTATCCTGGTAAGGGCAAGTCTATTGCGGCAATGGTTCTGGGCATTATTGCTATTGTTATTTGCTGGTGGGGCTATTTTTCAATTATTTCGTTGGTTCTTTCAATCGTTGGTATTGTGTTGGCAGTTGGTGCTAAGAAAGAACTTCCCCCGGATGCACCAAAGGGAATGGCTACCGCTGGTTTAGTTCTGAGCATAATTGCTCTGGCTTTGTCCGGTATCGTTTTCCTTTCATGCGTAGTTTGCATGTCAATTTTAGGCAATGCAGCTAACGAGCTTAATGAGTTTAACTGGAACGACTACCTAAACTAAGGCAAGCTTTTTTACCCCGGCTGAACTCCCAATAGGGGGTTCAGCCATTAATTTTAGGAGAAGTGAAATATGCACCCGTTTATACACTTATTTGGCAAGGATATTCCCACATACTCTGCTATGATGCTTGTTGCAGCGCTACTTTCCTCACTGCTTTTATTTTTGCGCAGAAAAAGGTACGACATCGCAACGGATGATACACTCTACTTAGTTCTATTTTGCGTAATTGGCGCAATAGTGGGCGGAAAGCTTCTATCCATAATCACAATTATTCCAACCCTTGTTGCGGCATGGGAAAGTATTGACAACCACTTATCTGTAATATATGAGCTTTTTGCAGGTTCTGGGCTTGTTTTTTATGGCGGATTTATCGGCGCTATTGGCATGGCGGTGATTTATACCCGCAAATACAAAGTTAGCCTTTTAACTGCTTCTGATTACTTTGCCCCTGCAATAGGGCTTGCGCACGGCATC
Organism: uncultured Oscillospiraceae bacterium; assembly: GCA_964560565.1. Classification (GTDB taxonomy): domain Bacteria; phylum Bacillota; class Clostridia; order Oscillospirales; family Ruminococcaceae; genus CAZLMF01. Next base: position 5,532 of record CAZLMF010000006.1, on the reverse strand, counting down.
GGGCGCATAGGCTGCTTCTTGGCTGGCTGTTGCTATGGTATCCCTCATGAGCATGGCATCGCCTTCACTCACTCGCTGGGTGCGCCTAACGGCATTAAGCTTTTACCCATTCAGCTTATCGAAAGCGGCTTATGCCTGCTTTTATGCGCTATTATGCTTATTTTAGAGCGTTTTAAGTTCTATCGTGGGCGTGGGCTTGCTATCTATATACTTATGTATGCACCCATAAGGTTCACACTCGAATTTTTCAGAGGCGATTTAGTGCGTGGTGTCGTACAGGGTATATCCACCTCGCAAATTATTAGTATATTGCTTTTCATATCGGCAATCCTCTTTATAGCCATAAGCAGTAAGCACCGAAAACCTTCTGATTGCGCACTAACAGGTATTGACACCGAAGCAAGCTCGTGATATACTGACATTGTTCCAAAGGGGGAGCTCGTTTTCGGGCTGAGAGGGAGTCAATTGAGACTTCGACCCATAACCTGATCCGGATAATGCCGGCGTAGGGAAATGTATTGTTTCTTACGCCACATTTATTGTGGCGTTTTTATTTTCCCTTATGGTTTGGAACATACTAAATACATAAGGAGAGTTATATGGAAAGTCGGAAAATCCGCACTCTGGTTGAGTGCGCAATGATGCTTGCCCTTGCAAGCATACTCGCAGTAATCCCTGTATTAAAGCTACCTTACGGAGGCTCAGTTACCTTTGCAAGCATGGTGCCGATTGTGCTTATTTCCTTCCGCCACGGAATCAAGTGGGGAGCGCTTACCTCAGCTGCATTTGCAGTTTTTCAAATTATGTCAGGGTTTTACCCTCCCCCAACACGTACATTTGGGTACTTTGTACTGGTCGTTCTGCTCGACTATGTTGTTGCCTTTGGGGTACTAGGGTTTGCAAAGCTTGGCACTAAGGTATTCAAGAATAAAACCTTGGGAGTAGCTTTCGGCAGCTTTACGGTAACGCTATTGCGTTATGCTTGCCACTTTGGGTCAGGTATGCTGATATGGCATGTTTACGCTGAGGAAGGCCAGCCTATTTGGGCTTATAGCCTTGCCTACAACGGCAGCTACATGATACCCGAGATTATTCTAACCACCATCGTTGCGACATTACTTTATAAAGTTGTTGAAAGTATTGGGAGTAAAAAAACTGCGAGTTAATCAATAGCAAATGATATTCTCATAAAAGCGCATCGGTTTATAACCGATGCGCTTTTGGTTGCAAAAAACAATATCAAAGGAACTATTGAAAAAATCTGTAATATAGTGTACAATATAATAAATACTTAGCAGTATAGAAATCGTTTTCTTTCTGCTAATATAGAACAAATATCAATTAGGTGGTGTCCGTATGAGTGTTACCATTAAGGATGTGGCAAAGGCGGCAGGAGTTTCTGTTGCAACCGTTTCCCGCGTCCTTAACAAGAAGGCAAATATTTCTGATGCGGCTATCGAGGCTGTCAATACTGCGGTGGAGGAACTTGGCTATAGCCCGAATTTCTTAGGCCGCGATTTGCGCAAATGCGAAACTCGCCGTATCCTTGCAATTATTGCTTCCACTGAACATAGCTTTTATTCAGAAGTTATTCGTGGTATGCAGGAGACTGCCTTCAAAAGCGGTTACGACGTTCTTATCGGCACTACCGACGACGAACCTGACCATGAAATGCGCCTACTTAATATGCTCTTTAGCCGCTCCGTTGATGCGGCGGTGCTATTAGGGCCAAAGCTTGATGTGCAGACCATCAACAAGCTTGGCAAGAACTACAACCTTGCGCTATGTATTGAGCGCCTTGACGATTGCGAGCTGTTAACGGTGACAATTGACAATATTGCTGCCGCCTATGACGCTGTTAAGTACCTTATTAACAAGGGCAGCCGAAAGGTCGCAATGATTTCCACAAGTATCCGTTCGCAGTCCTCTATTGACCGTGAAATTGGATACAAACGTGCTTTAGAGGAGTCGGGTATCCCCTTCCGTGATGAGTATCTCTATCAAGGCACCTACGATTCCATTTCCGGTGAAGAAGCAGTTGGGAACTTCCTATCCCTGCCCGACCCACCAACTGCAATATTTGCAGTGTCCGACCACTTGGCAATGGGCGCAATAAGGTGTTCCATCACCCTGGGTAAACAAGTTGGCAAGGATATTCAAATCATGGGTTTTGACGATATTACATATTCTCAAATGTTTATTCCAAGCATATCTACCGTTCGCCAGCCTCTTTATCTGCAGGGGGTAACGGTTATAAAAGAGCTGCTTGAAAACCTTACAAATCCTGTGAAAAAAGACGATTTAATTATGCTGTCCCATGAGCTTGTACTTCGCAGCTCGACAGGTGATTAGTGATAGCTTATAAATAAACTTAAGCACAAAGCATTAATGCTTTGTGCTTTTCATATTAGCTGTAATTTTATTGTCTTGCAACAGTTTGCGACTTTTCGTACACTTTATTTATGACGGGTCTTTAAAAATCTTTGATTTTATGTTATTATTGAAATACTAGACCTAACTGCAAGTAGGGTTTAATATGAGGTGATAATATGAGTGCTGATTTTCGCGAAACTGTTATTTTAGCTAGGAAGGGCGACACTGCCGCTTTTTCTGAGCTGTATTCACTGGTTTATAAAGATCTGTATCGTGTAGCTTATTATGTTCTAAGGGACTCACATGACGCGCAGGACGTTGTTAGTGAAGCCGTGCTTGATGCCTATACCTCCATAAGCAAGCTGAGGAATGAGGACGCATTTCGTGCGTGGATTATGAAAATCCTCTCAGCTAAAATTAAGCGCAAGCTTAAAGAGTACGTAACACGCAACCTTGTCGTTACTTATGACTATGAACATGAAGAGCTAAATTATGACGGCATTGACCTAAAACAGGAGTTTAACCGACTTACCGACGAGGAGAGGGTTGTTTTATCCTTGTCAGTAGTCAGCGGCTACAACTCCAAGGAAATTGCCAAAATGCTTGATATGAACGACAACACTGTTCGTTCAAAGCTTGCGCGCGCAAAAGGCAAGCTTAAAGAGCGATTATTGTAAAGGAGTGAACCAGTATGAACTTTGACGAAAAACTAAAGAAATATATCAACGAAACACCTGTACCCGAAAACCTACTACCTGAAAACATAATTACTATGCTGGAAAACGAAAAAGTATCGGAAAGAGAACTTACTACTAGCCATATTAAGATTGAATCCACCGGCGAGAAAACCTCTAAGATAACATTAATGCCTAGAAAGCGTACTTGGGTGCGTGCTACAGCTATGATTGCCGCCTGCGCTGTTATTGCAGTTGGCGTATTTACTCATTTTTACGAGGACGGCTCTTTACTGGGTGATAAAAAAGCTTTGCTTAGTAGCAGTACCGCTCTCGCAGTAAATAGTGCCGCTGACTACCAAACGCTTTTTGAGGCAATTGG
>CAZLMF010000006.1:0-2003 GCA_964560565.1 uncultured Oscillospiraceae bacterium | reverse complement strand
CCCGAAGCTGGCAATAAGGATAAGGAACACTCCAAAACCAATGAGCAAGTTGAGGGCGTTGCCGAAGCCGATATTATCAAAACTGACGGCGAATACATCTACTACATCTCACAGGGCAGATTGATTATCGTTTCTACTGAAAACGGCGATATGGAGCTTGTTTCGAATACTACACGTGAGAAAATCACTCCTGTAGAAATGTTCCTTGTTGGAAATCGCTTAGTGGTCATTTCAAATGAGTACTCAAACATAATGATACCCTATTACGATTACAAAACTACGGATGATGTTATCATTGACGAGCCTACCGATGCAACCGAGCCTGCACCTGTACAAGGTGAAACCACACCAGGCTATAACCCCGATGAAACCACCACTGATTCTGACGTTGCAATAAGTCGCTCAGATTCCTCTGTAGGGGGAGACTCTGACGCCTCTGCCGTAGCTGATACAGCTGAAATTGCTCAGGACATTATGTATGATTATTACTACTACAACTACAACAGCATGTACGTTGAAATCTATGACATATCCGATAAGTCAAACCCTGCTCCCGTTTCCACCTACAAGCAAAACGGCTCATACATTTCCTCACGCATGATAGGCGAAAAGCTATACCTTATCTCCTCCTACGATAACTTTGCAAAGCCAGGGGATGTAAGCGACCTTGACAGCTATGTCCCTTTCTACTACGAGAACGACGAGAAAATGTACATCCAGCCCATTGATATTTGCTTGCCTGGGCGCATTGTTACAAACACCTACACAATAGTTTCAGGGCTTGATATTACCAAGACTGACCCCCTAGTTTCCACTAAGGCACTCCTTGGCTATACAGGAACTGTCTACTCCTCACTTGATAATGTTTATATCACAAGCAATGACTACCGCAATGAGGGGCAGTATACCAATATCACCCGCTTTGCAGTAAACGGCGGCAATGTCGAGTTTTCTGCAAATGGCTCTGTAAATGGCTACATTATCAATCAATTTGCAATGGATGAGTATAACGGCAACTTCCGTATTGCTACCACCGATAGTCGCTGGCAGGAAACTCAAACCGATAGAGGTACAGTCTCCGTAAAAAATAGCGTATCCTCGGGAGTGTATGTCCTTGACAGCAGCCTTTCCTTGCTAGGCAAGGTAGAGGGGCTTGCAGAGGGTGAAACCATCCAATCCGTTCGCTTTGATAAGGACCTTGCATATCTTGTCACCTTCTTTCAAACCGACCCGCTATTTGCAATTGACCTATCTAATCCAGCAAATCCAACCGTCCTAGACGAGCTAAAGGTCACAGGCTTCTCATCTTATCTGCATAAGTGGAGCGATGAGCTAATGCTAGGCTTCGGCAATGAGGCAGACCCAGAAACAGGCTTCACAACAGGACTAAAGCTTTCAATGTTCGACATTGCTAATTCCACTGACCTTTCCGAAATTTCAAAGATATACTTCAATAACGATACTTCAAAAACCTACGAATACTCCCCTGCACAGTACAGCCACAAGGCAATCCTTGTTGCCCCTGAGAAAAACCTCATAGGCATACCTGTTCAGTTCTATGATGGCTTTACCAATGTCAATCAGTACTTTGCCTTTGGATACAACGAAAACGGCGGTTTGTTCCTGCGTGGAATAATCGAGTATTCAGACGTTGATTGGCAGTTTAGCTTTGAGCGTGGACTGTATATTGACGATGTGCTATATGCTGTGTCGCAAGGGCGCTTGGTATCCGCAAGAATTGATGATTTAGCGGTCATTGAGCAGCTTGACATCAGCACACAGGGCAATTACTACGGCTACGGCATAGATTAATAAACTTAGTTTAATCAAGAAACCCCCGACGGACAATGTCCGTCGGGGGTTTGGTTTAGTGTGGGTTAGGGGGTAGGAGGAACAGTTGTTTTGTCGGCTCTTGGGTATTCGCCTGTTGTTTTGTTCTTATACACTACAACAACCTTGTCAATTGCTCCTACTTTTGATGTATCGTTAAACTCAAACGTAAC
>CAZLMF010000005.1:35370-36892 GCA_964560565.1 uncultured Oscillospiraceae bacterium | reverse complement strand
CGCTTCGTCAGCGGGAGGAATGAACAACTTGATTGCTAGCGCGGAGGCTTAACGACCTGTTGCAATGGATTAGATTTTGACTCAGAGATTTTTTGTTGGTGAGCCTTTACTCAAGCATTGCAGAAACAAAAAACTTCACCGCTGAAATGCTCAGCGGTGAAGTATAAGTACATTTTTATAACATCCTTTAAAGCGTTGTAACGAATTTAACCGAATACAAATCACACATTATAAGAGCCTGCGAGATAAAATCCTCCAGTACAAAGTAGTTAACGCCTACCTCAATAAGTCTCCCTGCCTTATCCATGTACTGATTGCCGCCTAGCATAAACTCCGCACGAACGTTTTTGCCGACAATACTAGTGAGATAGCCTTGAATATACGAAATATCCATAACCGGAGGTACCTGATTTGTATGCATAGGTGCAGCCTGCGGGTTGCGAGTTGGTTGCTCCATAGGGGGTTGCATTGTAGCGGGTTGCTGAACAGTAGCAGGTTGCATTTGCGTTGGAGGCATCTGCTGCTGAGTATTCATATTTTGCTGCGGAGCATTATAACGCTCCATAGCATTACTTTCATTCGTTCGACTTCCAAGCCAGTTCAAATTGTTTGCCATATACTATCACCTCATTCTATTTGGATTTAATAATGCGTTGATTATGTGTCCGCATAGCCTGCGGTGGGGTTATAAATGCAGTGGTCACCAATTCTTGTGAACCAATACCCGTTTCTGTTATAGGGGAAAAAGTTAGGGCAGTCAGGGATAAAGGGGTTCATATACCATAAAGCATCTTTTCCTGTTCCACTATGTATATTATTATTCATTGCCCAATCGGCAATTTGGTAATGGATTGCGTCTGCAGGTATAACCCAAATATTCTGATTGTTGGGGATGCCTCCTAGCTCAACCTCGTAGCATTGGAATTGCTGTTCTTGAGCAAGCAACCGGCGCAAATCCCCTTGCCCTAAACGTTGATACTCACCATAGGGGACACGAACACGATTCATAATTACTGTAGCAACAGCGCGCATTCCGTGTTCACCTTCGCCACCTGCCTCGCATTTTATCATTCTTGCAAACATATCTCGAGTATCCATGATGTCACCTCTATATCAATCTATTCAACCGCTTTAAAATTGTCACTAAAAGTTCTAATGAAGCGCATTTTTCACAGAAGAAAAATATTATTATGATTTTTAAGCAGCATATGTTACAATAGTGTTATAGTTAAACTGAAATTAAACGGGGGTAAAATAAAATGAATGACGATAAGCGTTTTGCGGTGTTAATAGACGCTGATAATGTATCGGATAAGTATGTGAGCTTTATTTTTGATGAGCTTTCAAATGACGGGATTATTACCTACAAACGAATTTACGGCGATTGGACAAAGCCAACTCTTAATTCGTGGAAAAGCATTCTGCTAAACTACTCCATCACACCTATCCAGCAGTATGGCTACACAACAGGGAAGAACGCGACAGATTCCGCAATGATTATAGATGCAATGGACATACTTTA
>CAZLMF010000005.1:0-35270 GCA_964560565.1 uncultured Oscillospiraceae bacterium | reverse complement strand
ACAAAGACGATACTTTCAATAGTTGAGGAAGCCTCCGACGATGAGGGTTGGTATCCTCTAAGCGATATAGGGAATATCCTTATTAAACGCTTTCCGGACTTTGATGTGCGAAACTATGGTTTTTTCAAGCTCACACCCTTTATTAATTCCCTTGGACTATTTGAAATTAAGTCCATTCGTCCAAAGAACCTTAACATAAGCCTTATATATATTCGCAGGAAAAAGGACTCAGAAGCGGCTCAAAGCGAAAGCTAAATAAACACTCAAAAAAACCGCTAGTGGAATTCCACTAGCGGTTAAATTATATCCTAAAATTCGCCCCACATGCTAACTCGATTGCGTCCGGATTCCTTTGCGTGGTACAATGCGCTGTCAACACGCTTAATAAGCTCGTCGTAGCAGTTTTCACACTCAGCATCGGAGGTGACAACCCCTACTGAAACTGTGACAATCCCTATATCGGTAGCTGAATGTTCAAGACCAAGATCCAACACAGCCTGGCGTGTTCGCTCGGCGATTTCCCTTGCTCCCTTAGGGTCAGTATCGGGTAAAAGGCAGAGGAATTCCTCTCCTCCCCACCTTGCGGCAAGGTCGCCGGGTCTGCGTGCGGTAGATTTTATTACCGCCGCAACTCGCCTTAGACATTCATCACCCTGTAAATGGCCATAAGTATCGTTATAGTCCTTAAACTTGTCAATATCAATCATAAGCAGGGATAAAAAGCTTCCTAATCGCTTTGAGCGCTTAACTTCCAGCGCCCACATCTCATCAAAGCGGCGCCTATTGGCAATTTGAGTGAGCTGATCAAGCCATGTATTCTCACGCAGAAAGTCCTTATACTGCTTGAGCTCCAAATGGTTCTTGATTTTTGCCTTTACGATAGGAATACTAAAAGGCTTCTTTATGTAGTCGATTGCACCGAGCTTTAGCCCATATTCCTCGCTTTGCGCCTCACAAATTCCAGTTAGGAAAATGACGGGTATATCCCTTGTATCCGCCTCATTACTGAGCTTTGAAAAAACCTCATAGCCGTCTAAATCGGGCATTCGTATATCAAGGAGGATAATATCAGGGGGGTTGGTGGAATGAGCAAGGACCAGAGCCTCCCTGCCGGAGGTTGCGACTCTAATGTCATAATCCTCATCAAGCGCCGCCGCAAGTAGACTTATGTTTGTAGGCATATCATCAACGATAAGCACACGTTGCCTGCGCCCCGGACTTAGCATTTCATGGCTTAGCTGACGCTCCATTTCCTCGTAAGCCTCATCCTTGTTCTTGTTAACAATAGAGTATTTATCAAGGATTTTATTGATTTTATTCACATCCACAGGCTTACTGATAAACTCATCCATTCCTGCGGCAAAGCATTTCTTGTCATCGCTTTCAAGGGAATAAGCAGTCATTGCAATAATGGGGGTATGCGCACCCTCACCCTGAATACGGCGTATTTGCTTTGTTGCCTCAAAACCGTCCATAACAGGCATTTGGCAATCCATAAAAATCAAATCATACTTTTGCTTTTTAAAAGCTTCCACCGCATCCTTGCCGTTGACGGCAACATCGCACCTAAAGCCCTTTGTCATAAGGTACTTACTAAGGAATTGGTAGTTGATTTCATTATCCTCGACTATGAGCAGTTTATATCCGCTGCCTTGCTCCATTATGCTATCATTGCTACGCATCAAGCTGCTTTGCTCGGGTAGGGTTATTTCTTTCTCTTTTAGCATATCTGAGATGGTATGCAGTAGCTCCCTTTTTCTAAAGGGCTTGTTAATCCTTGCAGTGAAACTGCTTGAGCTTGATTCGTTATCATGGCTAAGCCTTGAAGTGATAAGTGCTAAGGGCAGCTCTTTTGTGGCGGAAATTGCCCTAAGTGCCGCAAGCAAATCCCAAGCCTTCATATCGGGCAACTCCCTTGCTATTAAAACGGCGTCAATGTTGCAGTTGCGTTTGTTGTTTTCCCTGCAATCTACAAGGGAAACTATGCCTTGTGTTCCGCTTGCAACTTGTAGTATATTAACGCCCTCAAGCTCTAGGTAGCGGCGAAGTATATGTATATCCTCGTTTTCCTCGGAAATAATCAGCAGGGTTTTGCCTTGCAAATTAGAGAAGTCCTCTTGTGCGTTGCTTTGTGTGGATTTAAGAAGTGTAAGTGAAAAGCTCACAACTGTGCCGCTACCCTCAGTGCTGTCTATGTCAACTTTGCCGTTCATGGCAGTTGCAATGGACTTTGAGATGACAAGCCCAAGACCTGAGCCGCCGTATTTGCGTGAAATTTCATTATCCCCTTGAGAAAAAGGGCTAAACAGCGTTTTTATCGTATCGGAGGAAATGCCTATTCCTGTATCGTGTATTTTAATGAGGATATTTACCTCATCATTATCGGAGCTTTTACCCTGTAATATCGCCTCAACTAAGACAGTGCCTTGCTCGGTAAACTTAACCGCATTGCTAAGCAGATTTGACACTACCTGCTTTAGCTTTACAGCATCCCCCATTACAAATTCGGGGACAGCAGGCTCTATATATAAATTCAAGTCCAACCCTTTTCCGTATGCAATGGCGGTAAAGGGGATAAGCGCCTCCTCAATGGTGGTGTAGAGGTTAAACTCTGAAACTTCAAGCTTTGTGCCCCTTGCCTCAATGCGAGATATATCCAAAATGTCATTGAGGGTGCTATGCAAAAGCTGTGAGGAAATCTTCATGTTGTTCACATACTCACGCTGCAAAGCGGTGAGTGCTGTACTCTCTAGCAGTTGCAAAAAGCCCAAAATCCCGTTCATAGGCGTGCGGATTTCGTGGGACATATTCGCTAGGAATTGCCCTTTTGCGTGGCTTGCACGCTGTGCATCGTCACGCTCAGTTGTAATGCGATCAAGCTCAACTAGACTTTTCGTAAAATCCCTTGCGCTTGCATAAATTCGCTCGCTATCCTCAAAAACATCCCATGACGTTGATATACCGTCTTTGGTTTCTATAAAGCTGTTTCCTGTGTCTAGCGTTGCTTGCGCACCCTTCACAAGCTCAAATAAATTTTTGCTAACAAGCGCATCGCTTAAAGCGCCTGCATATTTATGCATCGCCTCATTAGCCATAAGTATTATGCCATTTTTGTCAGCAATACACAAAGGATTTGAACAGGCGCTAAATAAGCTTTCGAGCATAGAAGCGCATTCGTCTTTTACTGCTTGCATATTCCGCCTCCGAAAAGAGTTGTCTTTTAAAACAATTCTTATTTTATATGCATTATACCACCTTTCTCCCACCGTGTAAACATTAAAGTTCAATAAAAGGCGAAATATAGGTTTCTGTGCCGAAGGCAAAAGCTACACACAAAACAAAAACAGGGCATTAGCCCTGTTTCTTTATATTCGCAAGCATAAGCTTTATTCGATTTTCTTGGTTTATCTTAGTTGCGCCTGGGTCATAGTCAATCGCAACGATGTTAGCGTCGGGGAATGCGTCTTTTATGGCACGGGACATGCCTTTTGCGACAATATGGTTTGGCAGGCAGCCGAAGGGTTGAGTACAGATGATGTTTTCAACGCCTGTTTGCGCAAGAGCAGACATCTCCGCAGTAATAAGCCACCCCTCACCCATTTTAACTCCTTGATGAGTAAAACGGTCAGCCTCATGGCGCAAATGCTCAAAGTCATGAGGAGCAGAGAAAACTCCGTGCTTTGTGACAGCCTTAATCATCTTGCGTTGTTTGCCGTATAGGATTCTATAAACAAGCTTGTTTATGAGAGTTGACTTGCTAACGAAGTTGTAGATTTTGCCATCCATGACGGAGTTATTTACGCAGTAAAGGCAAAAGTCCATAAGTCCTGGCACAACAGGCTCGCACCCCTCCGAAATGAGGAATTTTTCAAGGTCGTTGTTTGCAAGGGGGGAATACTTGACGTAAATCTCGCCTACGATGCCTACCTTTGGTTTAACCTCGCCTGTTTTAGGGATTGCTGCAAAGTCCTCAAGGAGCTGATTGTACATCTTCCCCTCGGACATAAACTTGTTTTTGCTGAAGTTATCGGCGATTTTCTCCTCCCATTTTGCAAGCAGGCGGTCGGTATCTCCCGCATTTTTCTCATAGGGTATGCACTGGTTATAAAGGAGCATAAGCATATCCCCATAAAGCACCGCAAAAAGCAATTTCAAAAGCATTGGAATGGTGATTTTGAAGCCGCTATGCTTTTCTAAGCCGCTAAAGTTTAGCGACAACACAGGCACCTGTGAGAAGTCGCGCTTTAAGGACTTTCTAAGAAGGTGAATATAGTTTGATGCCCTGCATCCACCACCTGTTTGGGAAATCAATAGCGCAGTCTTGTCGGGGTCATACTTCCCCGATTTAAGAGCATCAATAAACTGCCCTATAACAAGCAGAGCAGGGTAGCAGGTGTCGTTGTGTACATTCTTTAGTCCCTCATCGACTACATTGCGGGTTCTGGTGGTCAAAAGCTCCATCTTATAACCATTTTGCCTGAAGATATTAACAATGAGGTTGAAGTGTATAGGTAGCATATCGGGGATAAGAATGGTGTGTGTTTTTTTCATTTCTGGGGTAAATTCAAGCATCTATTTCATGCCTTTCCGGCGAATTCGCCTTGTGTTTTACGCATGTGAAACTTCTTTTTTGCTTTCAGCCTTATGTACTGGTTTGCTTTTAGGCTTGCTTGTTGGAGCATCCTGCTTGCGTAAGCTCTCAACAGCGGCGGCAAGGCTGCGAAGTCTTATCTTTGCCGCGCCAAGGTTTGAAATCTCGTCAATTTTAAGCTGAGTATAAAGCTTTCCGCCACGCTCTAGTATATCCCTCACCTCATCGGTTGTAATAGCGTCAATGCCGCATCCGAAGCTAACAAGCTGAACAAGCTGCATATCGGGCTGGGTGGCGACATAAGCGGCAGCATTATATAGCCTTGCGTGGTAAGTCCACTGGTTAAGCACATCTACACGCCCTGCATCCCCAAGGTGGGCAACGCTGTCCTCGCCTACAACCACCATGTTAAGGGAGGAAATAAGCTTGTGGATACCGTGGTTGATTTCTGGGTCAATATGGTATGGTCTGCCTGCAAGGACAATAATTTCACGCTTGTTTTTGCGAGCGAACTCAATTGCCTTGTTGCCAAGCTCGATTATATGCTGACTATATGCGGATTGCGCATTAAAAGCACTTTCAAGGGCGGCTGCAACCTCGCCACGCTTAACGCCAAAGCGCTTAAACTCACGATAAAGCACCTTTACTACATGTTCCCTGCGGTTTAAGTCAAGGTGGGGATAGATGAAATTATCTTTTGTAAGAATTGGCATATTCGCCATCAAAAGCTCTGGGTAGTATGCCACAACGGGGCAGTTATAGTGGTTATCGGTTTTGCCCTCGACAAGATTATAAGTCATGCAGGGGTAGAATACCGCATCAATTCCTTGCTCAAAAAGGCTTTCAATTGCACCATGCACAAGCTTTGCAGGATAACAAACAGTATCAGATGGAATGGTGTGTTGCCCCTTATAATAAAGGTCACGGGTGGATTCCTCGCCGATTACAGCGGTGAAGCCCATTTTATTAAGCAGCTTGACGTAAAATGGCATAAGCTCATAAGAGCCGAGCGACAGGGGAATGCCAATTTTGCCCCTATTGCCCTTGTTCTGATTTTTTACGGTATTTAGTATAAGCTTGTACTTTTGCTCGTATAGGTTGGGTACTTGCTCGGATTTTCGCATTCCAAGTGGGCGCTCACAGCGGTTGCCGCTGATATATCTCCTGCCGTCACCAAAGATATTGATGGTTAAGTTGCAGTTGGCAGTGCAGCCTCCGCAATGTGTCGCTTTGCTCGAATAGGTAAAGTCATCAAGGGAATCCCTGTCAATGATGGTGCTATTGCTGACAGCATTATCCCTTGCATAGAGTGCCGCACCGAAAGCTCCCATAAGCCCTGCAATGGTGGGCCTTACCACATTGCGCCCAAGCTCCATTTCAAAGGCACGCAAAACAGCGTCATTTAGGAATGTCCCACCTTGAACAACGATATGCTCACCCAAGTCGGAGGGGGACTTAGCACGAATAACTTTATATATAGCATTTTTGATTATACTTTGGGAAAGCCCTGCCGATATATCCGCAACGGTTGCGCCGTCCTTTTGAGCCTGCTTAACGCTGGAATTCATAAACACAGTACAGCGTGAACCTAGGTCAACGGGATTCTCCGCAAGGAGACCAAGCTTTGCGAAATCAGAGATATCGTATCCAAGCGCTTGCGCAAAGGTTTGAATAAAGCTTCCGCAGCCGGAGGAGCAAGCTTCGTTTAGCATAATGCTATCTACTGCGCCGCCACGGATTTTGAAACACTTTATGTCCTGTCCGCCAATATCAATTATGAAGTCTACATTTGGCTCGAAAAACTTTGCGGCAGTAAAATGGGCAATGGTTTCAACCATGCCAAAGTCAACGCCAAGCGCCGCTTTAATAAGCTCCTCGCCGTAGCCTGTTACACCACTTGAGCGAATCCTCATGCCCGGTGGGCAAAGGGCGTAAACCTCTGTCAGCTCCTCTCGAATTTTATCAAGGGGTTGTCCTTTATTTGAGGCATAGTGCTGATAAAGCAGCTTGCCATCGGGAGTGATAAGCACAAGCTTAGTGGTGGTGCTGCCGGCGTCAATGCCGAGATATGCATCCCCCTCATAGGTGCGAATATCCTCAAATTCTATATCAAAGTTTGCGTGCCTATGTGAGAAGTCATCGTAGTCGCTTTGGCTCTCAAATAGCTTTGCGCCGATAACAGCGGTGCTTTCTGGGACTTGGCTTATTTGCTCCATTACTTCAGTTATAGTCAAGCTATCCTCGGTGGTGCTTGCATATTCCGCACAGCCATACGCCACAAAGCAGGTGGCATCCTCTGGGAAAAACGCAGTGCTTTCATCAAGCTCTAAAGTGCGCATAAAGGCATCCCTCAGACTTTGCAAGAAATATAAAGGTCCACCTAAGAACAATACCTTGCCTGTAATTTTTCGCCCTTGTGCAAGTCCTGAAACAGTTTGGTCAACCACCGATTGGAAGATTGAAGCTGCAACGTCGGCGCGGTTAGCGCCTTGATTTAACAGGGGCTGAACATCGGACTTTGCAAACACACCACAGCGTGACGCAATGGGGTAAAGCTTTTTGTAGCCGGATGCAAGTTCGTCAAGCTGCGTAGGAGTAAGACCTAAAAGTGTCGCCATTTGGTCGATAAACGCACCTGTACCTCCCGCGCAAGAGCCATTCATACGCTGCTCAATGCCGCCGGTTAGGAATATTATCTTTGCGTCCTCGCCTCCAAGCTCGATTACGCAGTCAATGTCGTTGTAACGTTGCTCAACGGCAAGGAATGCCGCATGAACCTCCTGCACAAAGGGGAGGTTTGCGGAATTGGCAATGCCAAGCCCAGCCGAGCCTGTTATACAAAGCTTGAAAGTTGCATCAGCAAAGCGCTTATGTATTTCTGCAAGCTGTTCACAGACCTGTTCACGCACCTTGGAAAAGTGCCTCTTGTAGTCAGAGTATAGCACGGTGCGACGCTCGTCAAGCACAACTGTCTTAACTGTGGTAGAGCCAACGTCAATTCCCAGCAACAATGTCTTTGAAATGTTAGTGGTGTTGTTGTTCAAATAAATTCTCCTTTATAGTTAAAGCTGAAGCTTAAGCGCAAGGCTTAACTCATGAAAAGCTGATTCCTCACATAGCATCATTATGCGGTCTGCGGACTTCAGTGGTAAACTGCCGTAGGGAATGATTAGCTCCCCGTCCCTTGATACGGACACTATATTGCAGTTAGGAGGCAGTTTGAGCTCGCTTATTTTTTTGCCGTGAAGCTCATATTTATCGGGCAATAATATTTCGCTTATGGAAACCCTTCCCCCGTCAAGGGAAAGTAACCTTCGAATTGTCGAGGCGTCAATTTCATGCTCTAAAAGCCTTGCGATATTATCAGTGCCTGATACTACAATATCAACACCAAGCTGTTTAAGGGCATCGTAGTTTTTGGGATTATTGACCTTTGCAATGGTCTTAGGGATATTATAAAGCTTTTTTGCAAGTTGGCAAGCGATTAGGTTGTTCTCGTCCTTGCCGGTGACACAGATTATAGCGTCACAGCTGCTTACATCCGCCGCATCAAGGATTTCAAGGGTTGTGCCATCGCCGCATATAACGGGAACATCCAAATTGTTTGCAATAAAGCTGCAAATTGTCTTATCAATTTCGATTACTATTGGTTGATGGGAGTGCTCAAGGAGCGTTTTCGCAAGGTAGTAACCGACTCTGCCGCCGCCAACTACAATTACTTTCATATTGCACCTTCTATTTCTATCAATCTAGCTTTGGCTAGTCAACTAATTTTGTGAATATCAGCGTGTCGTCCTTTTTAAGGAGAATATCATTTGAGCCTGCAAGGGTAAGTCTGCCGTTTTCATGCTCAATCGCAAAGAGTGCTTCGTTTTCCTCCAGCTCAATTTCTGAGGAAGGGCGGTCTATATACTGCTTTGGCAGCGTAATCCTTGAATAGGAAACGGTATGAAGTCCAAAGGTCATAATTTGTGTAGGCTTATCCTGTGTAATGGAGGCGCTTACCGCCGCAACGGTCATATTGGTGGGGCAGACAGTTCGCAAACCAAAATGCGAGAACACATTTTCACGCTTAGGGTCATAAATACGGGCGATCACCCTTGGCACATGGAAAAGCTCACTTGCAAGCTGGCTTACCATGATGTTGATGTTGTCGTCCGGTGTCATGGTGGCAACCGCATCGCAGTTTTCAATGCCTGCACGGCGTAAAACGTCTTGGTCAATGGGGACTCCATTGGTGGTATAGCCGCTGAAGTCAGAGGCAAGCAGGTCGAAGTTCTCCTCCTGCCTGTCGACGACGGAAACATCATGCCCTTCTCGGCTAAGCAAGCTTGCCAGGCTGGAACCAACCTTACCACAGCCGACTACAAGAATATTCATAATCTCATTTCCTTTTAAGTTTTATAATAATGAAACTTACTTATCATTTGTCACATCTCACAAAATCATTATACTACTTTTGTAAGAAAAGTAAAGTGTTTTTCCCAAAACTTGCATCCAATGGCGATATTTAATGGTTGCGCATTCCATAAATGGGAGAAAGGCTATGTAAAAGCATAAACGGTGGGGTAAAACCCCACCGAATTTTTTATTCTTCTATAAGCTTAATACCAAGCTCCTCAAGCTGCGCATTTGCGCAAGGGGAGGGGCAGGAGGTCATAAGTTCCGACATATTTTGTACTTTTGGGAATGCGATAACATCACGGACATTATCCGTGTCAAGCATAAGCATGAGCAGGCGGTCAAGCCCTATGCCCATACCTCCGTGAGGGGGTGCGCCATGCTTAAAGGCATCAGTGAGGAAGCCAAACTTCTCCTCCGCCTCCTCGTTTGAAAGCCCTAATGCGTAGAACATTCTCTTTTGCAAATCTGGGTCGGTAATTCTAATTGAACCGCTTGAAAGCTCCACTCCGTTTAGCACAAGGTCATATGCCATTGCACGAACAGAGCCCTTATCGCTGTCAAGCAGGGCAATATCATCCTCCATAGGGGAGGTGAATGCGTGGTGCTTTGCAACAAAGTCGCCTAAATCCTCATCCCACTCAAAGAAGGGGAACTCGGTTATCCACAGGAAGTTCAACTGCTTGGGGATAATATCAAGCTTTTTAGCGCAGTTAAGGCGCAATGCCCCAAGTGCGGAAAGAGTAAGAGCGGTTTTAGCCGCAATGATTAGGATAACGTCACCTTGCTTACATTCCATTGCTGAGGTAAGTGCGTTCATTTCCTCTTCGGTCATAAACTTTGCAAAGCTTGAAGAAATGCCATCGTCAGTGTGGCGAATCCATGCAAGTCCCTTGACGCCAAAGCCCTTGACGAATTCGGTGAGCTTGTCGATTTCCTTGCGGGTAAAGGTAGAAGCTGCGCCCTTGACGTTGATAGCGCTAACACGCCCGCCGGAAGCTACACAATCCGCAAAGACGGAAAATCCGCAGTCCTTTACAGTGTCATTTATATTTACAAGCTCCATTCCAAAGCGAGTATCAGGCTTGTCTGAGCCAAAGCGCTCCATAGCGTCAGCGTACGTCATGCGCGGCAGGGGCAGGGGAATATCAACACCGAGTGCCTGCTTAAATACATACGCAATCATGCCCTCATTCATATCAAGTACATCGTCAATGTCCACATAGGACATCTCCATGTCAATTTGAGTGAACTCCGGCTGACGGTCATAGCGCAAGTCCTCATCACGGAAGCAGCGTGCAATTTGGATATAGCGGTCAAACCCTGCCACCATGCTAAGTTGCTTGTAAAGTTGAGGGGATTGAGGCAGCGCATAGAATGAGCCCTTATGAAGCCTTGAGGGGACTAGAAAGTCCCTTGCGCCCTCGGGAGTTGACTTAATTAGTATAGGCGTTTCAATTTCAATAAAGCCGTTTTTATCGAAGTAGTCACGAATAAGCTTAGTGACCTTATGGCGCATCGCCATATTGTGCTGGAGGTTGGGTCTGCGCAGGTCTAAATAGCGGTGTTTTAGGCGCAACTCCTCTTTAACATTGGATTTCTCCACAATCTCAAAGGGAGGGGTAACCGCTTTTGAAAGCAGGCGCAAATCGCTAACTGCAATCTCAATTTCCCCCGTTTTAAGCTCGCTATTTGCACTTTCTCTTGCGCGCACCTTGCCCTGTGCCATTAGCACATACTCAGCTCTGCAAGCTGCTGCTTTTTCAAATATATCACGCTGGGTTTCATCGTTAAATGCAAGCTGCACAATTCCTGTGCGGTCCCTTAAATCAATGAAAACCAATGCCCCAAGCTCTCTGCACTTTTGCACAAAGCCTGAAACGGTGACGATTTCGCCTATATTTGCGCTGCTAAAGTCGCCGCAGTAATGGGTGCGCTTTAGCCCCTTCATATTATCTGCCATAATTTTCTCCTCGCTTAAATATATCTTATTTATAATTATTCTCGCCGAAATTCTTCGCTGCTGTGACAACGTTCTCAAGGTCTGCCCTTAAAATCACATCATATAAGCTCTCCGAGAAATTATCCCCAAGGGTAATATCCGAGGTTTCTCCGCTTGCCATGTTTTTAAGCTTTGCATTGCCGCTTGAAAGCTCATTGTCGCCTAGCACCATTGTAAACTTAGCGCCAATCTTATCTGAGTATTTCATCTGCGCCTTTAAGCTCCTGCCCATAAGGTCACATTCCGCCCAAAAGCCCTCACTGCGAAGCTTGTATACAAGCGCAGTTGCTGTTTCGCTTGCCTTATCTCCCATAACGGAGATAAACAAATCGCATTGCTTCGGTGCAGGGAACTCAATCCCCTGTGCCTCCATGACCATTATAAGCCTATTTAGCCCTATTGCGAAGCCAAGTCCGGGGGCTTGCTTTCCTCCGAGTGCGCCTACAAGTCCGTCATAGCGACCACCGCCGCAAACTGTTCCCTGTGTGCCTATTTGAGTGGACACAAACTCAAATACAGTGCGTGTGTAGTAGTCCAAGCCTCGAACAATTTGCGGGTTTACTTTATATGCAATCCCCATGGTATCAAGGCGTGAGCGAACAGTTTCAAAGTGCGTAGTGCAATCCTTGCATAGGTATTCAAGCATAGTGGGTGCGCCCTTTGCAATAACGGAGCATTCCGCACTTTTGCAGTCTAGTATGCGCATTGGATTGCGCTCAAGTCTGCCATGACAGGTTTGGCATAAGCCGTCTATATTATCGCTAAAGTAGGAGCGAAGTGCCTCGTGGTATTTTGCCCTGCATTCGGGGCAGCCGATGGAATTTAGCTCAAGGGTTAAGCCTTTAATGCCAAGGCGGTCAAATAGCTCATAGGCAAGGGATATGACTTCAGCGTCCGCCAAAGCGTCCGACGGGCCAAAAACCTCAACACCAAACTGACGGAATTCACGAAGTCTGCCTGCCTGTGGCTTTTCGTATCTAAAGCAGTTTGTGAAGTAGCAAAGCTTTAGAGGAAGTGCATCCCCTAGCAGTCCGTTTTCCATTGCCGCACGCACTACTCCCGCAGTCCCCTCAGGGCGCAGTGTAATAGAACGGTTGCCCTTGTCCTCAAAGGTGTACATTTCCTTTTGTACAACGTCGGTGGTGTCACCAACACCGCGTAAAAAAAGCTCCGTGTGCTCAAAGGTGGGGGTGCGAATTTCCTTAAAACCAAAGCAATGAGCAACATCAAGCAAAGACTTCTCAACTGTTTGCCATTTATTTATATCTCGTGGAAGTAAATCCTCAGTACCACGGGGTCGTCTATATTCTGCCACTGTAACAATCATGCCTTTCTATGTTTTGATATAAAAAGTGCCGCCATAGGCGACACTGGAAGTTATCTGGAATTGACGATGTTTCGCCAGTCCAAATCCCCTCGCTCAAGCGCATGTATAAGCGCCTCGCCTGTTGCTATATTAGTCGCTACGGGGATATTGTGGACATCACATAGCCTTAGAAGATTCATCTCATTAGGCTCATGCTCCTTTGCGGTAAGGGGATCTCTGAAAAAGAGTAAAACGTCAATTTCATTGCAAGAAATACGTGCGGAAATCTGTTGATCGCCGCCCTGCGCACCGCTTAAATATCTCTTTATCGAAAGCCCTGTCGCATCCGCTACAAGTTTACCCGTAGTGCCAGTTGCACAAAGGTTATGTCGGCTCAGGATGCCACAGTAGGCAATGCAAAACTGAACCATAAGTTCTTTTTTAGTATCATGGGCTATCAGCGCTATATTCACGCAAAGCACCTCCGTTCATGTGAGGATATTTCCTCTATTATATTTTACCATATAAATTATCTTTGTCAAAGGTAAACTTAAAATTTGCGTCAATATTGTAGCATTAACGCAAAATCAGCCAATAAATTGAGCAGTATCAACAATACATTTCATAAAATTAGTCCTTAGCGCCAAAATAAGCGTCACAAATATTTCCCGCAAGATAGCGTGCCCTCTCGCCTTCCTCAAGTAAAATCGCAAATGCTATCTGTGGGTTATCGGCAGGGGCAAAGCCAATAATAGCGGAGTTGAACAGATCGGTTGCAACCTGTGGTGTGCCTGTTTTAATGGCAACGTCAAAGCCTAGGTGGGTATAAAGGTTTTGTCCGTCAGGGCCAAGTCCGCCGTAGTTATCCTTTGAACATAATACCATTCCCTCGATTACAAGGTCGTAGAAGGCATCGGAATCCTTCATTGTTGAAAGCTCGACCCTGTTCTTTCTTTCAACTAAGGTTTCCATATTATAGTCGTATATACTCTCGACGATATGGGGCTGAACAAGTGTGCCATGATTTGCAATAGTCATTGCCTGTACTGCCATTTGCAAGGGGGAAACCGTTGTATCAAGCTGACCTATTGCTGCCTGAACAACGTCGGCAGGGTACCAATCCTTATCAAGGGCTTCCGAGGTATCAGGACCTGAAACATACCCCTCTTTATTAGGTATCTCCATGCCAAGGTCAATACCAAGCCCGAATTTATAGGAAAGCTTTTGTATTGCGTCTATGCCTGTCCTTCTGCCTGCATCGTAGAAGAAAATATTGCAGGACTTACGAATGGAGTTTACAACATCAGTTGTGCCATGCCAAGCTGTACAGCCAAATTTTTGGGTGGGAAAGTATGTGTATGAACCTGTGCAGTGAACAGTTGAATGGCTGTCAATAGTGCCTTGCTGCAAAGCGGCAATGGCGGTGACGGTTTTATATGTGGAGCCTGGGCGGTACAAGCCGTTGAAGGCACGGTTAAACGTAGGGTTGCCCTCGGCGGTGAGGACATCATAATAGTTGTCTAAATAGTCATTTAGGTCGTAGCTTGGGTAGTTTACCGAGGCTAATACCCCTCCGGTCCTAACATCAAGGACTACTATTGAGCCGCCCTTGACAAGTTGACCGTCTTTACCCTCCTCTTGGGCACGAAGCATTTCAATATGCGTCTCCATATCCTTTTGAAGCTGTCTTTGCAAGTCCGAATCAATGGTAAGCTTAATGCTGTTGCCGGGGATTGCAGGGTCGGTGACCTTCGTTGAAATTACCTCGCCGTTTGTGCTTTGGGTAATGGTGCGTGTGCCGTCAGTGCCTCGCAGGTATTCCTCCATGCCAAGCTCAATGCCAAACTTGCCGATTACATCGTTTAGTCGGTAGCCTTTGCCCTTGTTTTTTGCATACTCGACAGCGTCAATATTGCCCACGACGCCGAGCAGATGGGGAGCAATATCCCCCTGTGAATATACACGAATTGCATCCTCCACTATATCAATGCCCCGCAAGTCAAAGGTATGCTCACGCAAGGCTGAAACAGCCTCAATTGAAACGTCTTCCGCTAATGTATAGCGGTTGCTAATGGAAAAGTCCATAAGGAGCATCTCATAGCGAATGCCTGCTATAATGCGCTGCTCCTCGGAGGTATAGCTTTCGAGGTCATACTTCTCAACAAGGGAGTTCATGCAGTTATCAACGGTCGCATATACGTTTAGGTTTAGGTTTTGCTTGAGCTTAGAGATGTCACTGGCGCTTTCGGGCAAAAATGCGTAGGGCTCTCCTTTTGTAATAGGCAGGGAGTCAATCCATTCCTCGCCATGCTCAGACAGGAGCTTTGCGACTCTGAGCATAATCTCATTTTCTGTCCCTGTGCGCAAAAACGCTTTTTCGACTACAACATTGTAGCCAACTTCATTGACTATAAGCGACTTGCCGTTTGTGTCATATATCTCGCCTCTTGCAGCCTGAACAAGCTGAGTGCCGGAATAGGTGCGCTCGCTCATTTCAAGGTATGAAGCTCCCTGAACAATTTGCAGTTTCATAAGCCTTATGCCGCCCATGACCGCAAGCACAACCACAAGTGCAATCAATAAAAGGGAGCGAATCCAGTCCGAAACCTTTCCCATTAGTGCATCCTTTCTTAACAATCAGTCGTCATCAATGACTTCCTCGGGGATAATTTCCTCCTCAACACCAAGCCTTGTAAACAGCATTCTCACAAGCAGCAGTAAAAGCGGTGAAAGAAGGGTCGTAGAAATTATAACAGGGATAGTATACCCCTTGAAAATTATCGTGGTAAAGGAATAATCCCATATTACAAACCTAAAGAAAAAATCCATAAGTGCAATTATACTCACCGCACCAAAGCAAAGCCAAAGCATGTTTACAATATAGGGGCGGATTAAGTGCGTAACAAGCAGACTTGCCGCAACGCATATTGCCATAAGTAAAATCGCATTAAACCCCAAAAGGCTATTCGATGCCATATCCAGTAATAGTCCGCACCATGCCCCAAAAAATGCGCAGGAAAGTTTGCTTAGGTGCTCAAGCATAGTGACAGAAAGTGCAAAAGGAATAAGCAAAATAGGGGAAAATTCCGTTAAGCCAGGTGTGGTTTGCAGTGCGTACAGCACAATGGATATAAGCACAAACAGCACCCATTTTGTTGCAAGCTTTATTTTGTCAGCTCTGTCTACGGAATGCCTGTGCGAACGTGAACGTCTATTCATAGCCAAGCCCCTGTCCCTCAAAGCTTGTTATTACAAATACATCCTTTATCTTACCGCTATTTACAACAGGAGTGATAATTGCCGACTTAGAAAGTCCCGTGTCCTCGATATAGACGTCCTCAACTGTGCCAACCATTATGCCATCGGGGAAAACCCCGCTACGACCGGAGGTCACAACTATGTCGCCGGGTTTTAGCGTGCTGTCTTTGTCAATATAGACCATTTTGCATTTACCCTGAGAGGCAAGGTCAATATCCCCCATAAGTATGCCCGTATCCTTAGTTTCAACGCAGTATACACCCACAGGCACATCGGGGGAAAGCAGCGTTGCGACACGAGAATATGTTGGTGCGACTTCGATCACCCTGCCGACAAGCCCTGCGGAAGTGATGACAGGGTCCTGCGCCGAAATGCCGTCAAGGCTGCCCTTATCTATGACAAAGGAGCCGTAAATATCGTTGCTTTGCCTGCCGATAATGGAGGAGGGGGGGGAGAATTCGTAGTCGGAATTGTCTTCTTTAAGTCCGATAACCTCACGAAGCTGCTCATTTTCCGCCTTTATGTCCTCGTAGTTTATATACTTACCATAAATCTCGGCTAGCTGTTCCTTTAGCAGTTGATTTTCCTTATAATACTTGTCAGCATTTATTAGCTTATCAAGCTGGGACTCAACCGCATTTGATATATTGGTGGTAAGCCGCTGAAAGGGCGCAGTAATAGCCCCAAGTAACGATTCAGGGGAGGTAGCAATGTTACTTGTAGTAGCCGCATAGACCATAAGTCCAAGTAAAAGCGCAACAACGCCGAGGATGACTTTGAACTTCCAGCTGCTGAAAAATTCTCGCATTACTTACCTCCAATCATTAACTTTCAAGAATAAAATTAGTGCCGCATAAGCGACACTAAAGTAAAGGCGTGGCATAAGCGCGTCACGGACAGTCAGTTAGCGCTGATGGACACCGCAAGCGATAAATGTCGACATAGGTTAATAGTAGCGGGTTTCCTCATCGCTTAGAACATCGTAAAGCTTATCTATATTCTCAAGCACCTTGCCGGTGCCGTCTGCTACGCAGTCAAGAGGACGCTCTGCAATGTGAACAGGCATACCTGTCACTTTATTTATAAGCTTATCAACACCCTTTAGAAGTGCGCCTCCCCCTGTAAGCGTAATTCCGCTGTCAATTATATCCGCGGAAAGCTCAGGTGGTGTTTTCTCAAGGGTAATCTTAATTGCCTCGATAATTTGAGCTAAAGGCTCGCTTAGAGCGTCACGTATCTCTTCAGAGGTAATTGTGATGCTTTCTGGAAGTCCGGTAAGCAGGTTTCTGCCCTTTATGTCCATAACAGGCTCGTTCTCACCTGGGAATGCAGAACCAATGCCCATTTTAACATTCTCCGCTGTACGCTCGCCCACAAGCAGGTTATACTTTTTCTTTATATAGTTAATGATGGATAGATCAAATTCGTCTCCTGCCACTCTTACTGAGCGTGAAGCGACAATGCCTCCTAGGGATATTACAGCGACCTCGCTTGTGCCGCCGCCGATGTCTACAATCATTGAGCCGGTAGGCTCTGCAACAGGAAGTCCTGCGCCGATTGCCGCCGCCATTGGCTCCTCAATGACAAACACACGCTTTGCTCCTGCGTTTTCTGCGCTTTCCTTAACTGCTCTGCGCTCAACGGCAGTAACGCCTGAGGGAATGCAAATGATTACCCTAGGCTTTGAGAACAATGCGCCCTTTAGCGCCTTGCGGATGAACTCCTGCAACATGGAGGTGGTAATGTCAAAGTCGGCGATTACGCCGTCCTTAAGAGGGCGAACAGCAACTATCGAGCCGGGTGTACGACCGATAACTTCCTTTGCCTCCTTGCCCACATATCTAACCTTGTCGGTTTTAATCTCAACAGCAACAACGCTTGGCTCGCGGATAATAATCCCCTTGCCCTTCATATATACAAGCGTGTTTGCGGTACCTAAGTCAATACCTATATCCTTTGAAAACATTGCCATATTTCTGTATCCTTCCTGCTTATCTGTATTTGAATGAACCTTGTTCATAGTATAACACTTTTTTAACGGTAAAACAACGAGCAACTTAAATGAATTTGCAAACTTTTTCTACATATTCTTGCAAAGCTTGCTAAACAGCAGCATGAATATTATTACAAAGAAAATTTGAGCTACTGAAATGGTGAAAGTGAACCCAAAAGCAATTTTTGCTATAATAAGATCGAGTACCATAGGTGCGCTTGTGTTAATGCCGATAGTCCTCCCCCAGGATAGCCAATCAAGCCAGCTCACATCCGCACAAAGGGTTGAAACCGCCGAGCCAACGGCTATACCAGCTAAAAGGAAAAAGATAAAGGCGATAGTTTTCTTCCATGAACCTGTATTGCTTTTATATGCCATATCAGTGCTCCTGTCCATATTAAGTTTGTTATATTACACCTACAGCTTGCCTGTTGAGCCAAAGCCGCCAGTGCCTCTAACGGAGTCGGAAAGCTCCTCAACTTCCTCAATATCGGGAATCAGCACAGGAGTGAGGACAAGCTGAGAAATGCGCTCCCCTAAGGAGATGGTATAGGGTTCATTGCCTAAATTTATCACCGGCATTCGAAGCTCACCCCGATAATCGCTGTCAATTACCCCCACACAGTTAGCGAGGGTAATACCATGCTTTGAGGCAAGCGAGCTGCGCGGATAAATAAGCGCCACAACGCTATTATCCTCAAGCTCAATTGCAAGCCCTGTCGGAATCATTCTAACTTCCCCAGGGGCAATGGTGACGGGACTATCCAGCAGTGCCGATATATCGTAGCCCGCACTGCCTGATGTTGCCCTAGTTGGCACTTTCGCGCGCTTATCAAGGCGTTTTAGCTTAACGACAGCCATTACAGATGCTCCATTTGGGTTTGATTGCTGTCGCTAATGCGCTGAGCGTCGTTTCGCAGGCTTAAAAGCTTGATGTCGTTTTTGAGGGACTCAATTTCGATTTTAAGGTCTGCCACCTGCTTGAGAGCCTCTTCACGCTCAAGCCTTGCACGACCTGCCTCATCGACATAATCCTTAATTTGAGTGCGGATATTGTCAATATTGGCGTTCGCCTTTTCAAGCTCGTCCATGTAGGAAATGGCAACCAGTGCAGTTGCTGCATTTGTGGAAATGTTGTCGGACGAGGATACAAGAGTATCAATTCTTCTGTTGAGCTGACGAGACAGCCCAAGAACGTATTCAGGAGTTTCGTCGGTTTGCAGGGAATACTCCTTGCCGCAAATCATTACCTTCACCTTATTCATGGAATCTCCCCTTTATAATTTTTGTTGGCTGTCATATGAGAATTTCAACAGCACATACTTTTACATTTACTATTATAATATATTTTGTCAAAACATAAAAGGCTTTTTGAAGAAATAATAAATGTTTTATCACAAAAGTTAAATACTAATCAAAAAGCTTCTCTAAATCGAGGATGTCGGTGGCGACTTCCTCCACAAATTGCTTGCTATGGGAAACGAAAAGTATTCCCCCCTCAAACTGCTCCATTGCTACCTTTAGCCTGTTAACTGCCTTTGTGTCAAGGTGGTTAGTTGGCTCGTCAAGGACAAGCAAATTGCACGGCGAAAGCATAAGCTTGCAGATTTTTACCTTTGCTTGTTCTCCTCCGCTTAGGGTGGAAAGGGATTGCATTGCCTGATCCCCACGCAAACCGCATCTGCCAAGGCTTGAGCGAATGAGCTTTTGCTCCATAAGGGGGTAAATCTCCCGTATTTCCTCAATTGGGGAAAGCTGAAGGTTGTTAAAGATGTTGTCCTGCTCATAATAGCTGATAACAGTTTTATCCGAAAGTAAAATCTTACCCCCCAGGCAGGGGATAATGCCGCAGATTGTCTTTAGCAGTGTGGACTTGCCTATGCCGTTGAAGCCTGTGATTGCAAGCCTTTGCCCCACATTAATAGAAAACTCTATCTCCGGCAAAAGCTGCTGTGTATAGCCCACAACAAGATTTTCAGTGGTCATAAGCGTCTTGCCTATAACAGGCTTCATGGAAAACAGAAAAGTTGGATTAGGGGATTCCTGCGGCTTTTCAATTACGTCCATGCGCTCTAGTGCTTTACGCCTTGACTTTGCCATTTTTGAGGTGGAGGCACGCACTATATTCCTTTGAACATAGTCCTCAAGCTTTGCAATTTCCTTTTGCTGTGACTCATAGTTCTTTATATGCTGAGTGTGACGCTGTTCCTTTTGGTTGATAAAGCTTTCATAGGTGCCGTTATAGCGTGTAATAGCGCCAAATTCAATATCGCATATACAGTTTACAATGCGGTTAAGAAAGCTAAAATCGTGAGATACTACAATAAATGAGCCTTTAAAGCCCTGCAAATACTTTGCAAGCCAGTCGATATGCTCCCTGTCTAGGAAGTTTGTAGGCTCATCCAATAAAAGCACGTCAGGTGCTTCTAAAAGCAGCTTTGCCAGCATGACCTTTGCACGCTGACCGCCGCTTAGGCGGGAAAGTGGAGTATCAAGCCCAAAGGCGGTAAGCCCTAAACCCTCGGCGGTTTTATCTATCTCGCTTTCAAGGGTATAAAAATCCTCAATCTCAAGCTGCATTTGCAGCTCGCCCATTTCCTCCATAAGCACATCCAAATCGGTGGAGTCAAGGTTCTCGGCAATTTGGCTTGTGATGTCAGTTAGCTTTTTTTGAACCTTAAAAAGGTGGGAAAAGGCATCGGTTAAATGACTGCGTACTGTAATACCCTCATTTTTCACACGGGCGTGCTGGTCAAGGTAGCCAAGCTTGTTTTTCGGGTTCCATTTTACCATTCCGCTATCGGGGATAATCTCGCCGATTAGGATATTTATAAAAGTGGACTTTCCTGCGCCGTTTAGTCCCGTAAGCCCCAGCTTATCGCCGCCGAAAAGGGACATGGATGCGTCATTGAATAGCTTTTTATCTCCAACTGTATGAACAAGGTTTTTTACATCTAAAATACTCATATTAATATTAAGCTCCTTAAATTTAATCGGACGGTTCAAGCATATAAACTCAAACAAAAAGACGAAGGCTTAAGCCCTCGTCCGAAGCTCAAACCGTAATTTCCACAACATGCTTTTAGGTCAAGCAAAGCCCAAAAGGGCATAGCTATCCTGTATCAGCTCAAATGCGTTGTTAGAAATATACGATTATTTATTGTAAGCATAATAATAACCCCTTAGTTTAATCACAGATATTATATAATAATGTACAGCACTTTGTCAAGGAAGCGTTTACGGCATCTGATGAAAAAAATCTTGCTATTGTTCTATCAGATATGGTAGAATAAAAATACTTTGGCTTGGCTTACATAATTCTATCACAATACTTTGGTAGAATTACTTCTGTAAAAACATGCGAAGCCATGAAACCTTACTTTTGAAAGGAAGAATAAAATGAAAAAAAGAACGCCTTTGCGCGTTATTTCACTTGTAATAGCAAGTGTTATGCTGCTTTCCGCTTGCCAAAAGACACCGGAGAATACCACCATAACAACAGTGGGGAGCTCGAAAATCACTCTTGCCGACTTTAATTCAGAGTATGAATACTACCTTGACTATATGCAAATCGAGGATGGCAGTGAGAAAGCCGCAGAGCTTAGACAGCAAATAATTGACTATATGGTTGCACAAAAGGTTACCCTTGAATTTGCTAAGGAAAAGGGAGTATATGACCTTACCAATGAGCAGGAGGCAGAAGTCCAAGCCTCATTTGACAAGCTTATAGAAGGCTGGCTTGAACATTACACTGAGGAGATAACAAAAGAGGACGAAACCATAACAGGGGATGCTCTAAAGACAGAGGCGCAAACTCGCCTTGATGCTTATATAGAAAGTATTGGCTACACAAAGGACCGTCTGCTTCAAGAGGAAACGGATTATTACAGAAGCAACAAGCTTTATGAGCTTATTACAACCGATGTTGTTGTCACCGATGATATGGCAGAGATTAAATATAACGACCGCATAGCAGATGCAAAAGCGGCATATAAAGAGGATCCGACTACCTACCAAAGAGCCGCAAACGGAAACACTCAGACATATTATGTTCCCGCTGGTGTGCGAAAGGTTAAGCATATACTGATTATGCTTTCCGATGAGCAGATGGAAGAGGTTTATAATCTGCGCTCAAAGGGCGACGACGAGGGCGCTGACGCCAAGCGCGCGGAATACCTTGCAACCATTGATGAAAAGGCAAATAAGGTGCTGGAACTCCTTGAGCCGGGAGGCGCAAACTTTGACGAAATTGCAAAGGAACACAACGAGGATAGCGGACTTGAATATCAACTTCTACCCGGTGGAAAACAGATGATAACCGAATTTACCGAGGCAGGACTTGCCCTTGAAAACATAGGCGACATAAGCGAGCCTGTGGGCGGTGACTATGGATACCATATAATGATGTATTCCGCTGATGTTCCGGAGGGTGTGGTACAGACTTTTGATGAGGCAAAGGAAAGCATCATCGAGGAAATGCTAAAAACAAAGAAAGATGCAAAGTACGAAGAAGAGTTCCAAGCTTTTAAGGCGACAATAAAGATTGACATTAATTACAAAAAGCTTGATATAGAAGCAACTTCAAAGTAGACGGTCTTACAAAACAAATCAAAATCAGGAGGGAAACCTCCTGATTTTTTGGTAAATAAAGAAACCACTCAAGTTTTATGTGGAGTTGTCGATATAATATAAAATTATTTTCAGAAAAAATACGAGTAATTAACATTTTGGAAACAAAAACCTTTGAACTTGCTATAAAAAAGATATATAATATAGTTATCAATGTGCGAACAAGAGGAAAATATAATAAAAGATTGTTTTGGCGAAATTAGCATAAAGAGGAAGGAAGTATTAAATGAAAAAGGTAGGAAACAAGGTTTCAATCAGAGTTATTATTTTCATGGTGATTGCTGTCGGGGCTGTCTTAGGAATAATGTATTTCGGAGCAAGCCAAATCATAGCAAACTTAATACGAGATAGGGGAAGTCAAGGACTTGGTGTGCTTACATCAACAATAGAAAACTATAAGCAATTATCAAATCAGGCGGCTGTCGGGATTGCAGCGGACAGAGCAGTGGCAGAAGGTGTTGAACAGGGAGATAAGGCAGCAATTATTGCCGCAGCGAAAGCAGCGTCTAGTCAGTTTGCTACAATGGATTTTATCACCATTCTTGACACAAGCGGAACCGTCCTTGCACGAGTACACAGTGATAAGGCAGGGGATTCCCTTGCGTATCAAGACAATGTGGCAAAGGCAATGGGCGGAGAAACAGGTACATATATCGAGCAGGGAACGGAGATTTTGCTCTCACTAAGAACATCTACACCTATATATAGTGCAAGCGGAAATAGGATAGGCATTATATCCACAGGTTATGAGCTCGACGACCCCAGATTTGTTGACGATCTAAAGGAAATTTCAAAATGCGAGTACACTATATTTCTAGGCGATGAGCGTATTAACACCACCATCACAAGAGATGGGCAAAGACAGATTGGGACAAAGCTTGATGCTTCCATTGCTGATATTGTTATCGGCGAGGGCAAAACTTATGATGGTGAGGCTGACATTCAGGGAGTTCGACACTACACCATATATGAGCCGATATTAGATGCCGACAATGAGGTTATAGGCATATTTTTTGTTGGTATAGAAACACAAACCATGTGGGCAACAATTATTCAGACTCTTTTGGTTACTGTTGGAATTTCAATTGCGGTTGTAATAATCTCCATAATTGTTATCTCGCTTACCATTAAAAAGATAGTAAGCAAGCCATTAGGGCTAATGAGCGAAGCTACAAGTCAACTTTCACAGGGGAATCTAAACATAAGCTTTGAGTACAAGTCCAATGATGAAATCGGGTTACTATCCGATAACCTTAAACTTACAATTCAAACACTTAAACTATATGTAAGCGATATTTCCGAGCAGCTTACTTCCATTGCAAACGGCGACTTAACCAAAGAGTTCACCCAAAGCTACGCAGGTGACTTTGTATCCATTGAGCAATCACTTGTTGCGATATCCAGCGGACTAAATGAGTCCATGGGTGCAATTATTACCTCGGCCGACCAGGTGAACGCAGGAGCCGAGCAAGTTTCAGCTGGCGCACAGGCGCTCTCACAGGGCGCAACTGAGCAGGCAAGCGCAATAGAGGAGCTGACCTCATCTATATTTGAGGTATCCGATAAGGTAACCGCTACTGCAAATAACGTAAGTGAAGCGACAGATATTATAAGAGAGTCGGGCGAGGGCGTTGAAAAAAGCAACGAGCATATGAGAGCAATGCTTGTGGCAATGGATGAAATCAACAAATCCTCACAGGAAATAGGCAATATTATCAAGGTAATAGACGATATTGCATTCCAGACTAATATACTTGCACTTAACGCTGCTGTTGAGGCGGCAAGAGCAGGTGCGGCAGGCAAGGGCTTTGCCGTTGTTGCTGACGAAGTTCGCAACCTTGCAAGCAAGTCCGCAGAAGCTGCAAAACAAACTACCACACTTATCGAGGACAGCACAAAAAGCGTTGACAAGGGTGCAAAAATTGCTAAGGCAACTGCCGAGGCGCTTGAGCAGGTTCGTGAAAAGACCGAAAAGGTAAGCGAAGTTATTGAAAGCATTAAGGGTGCTTCCGACGATCAAGCTAGGGCAATAGAGCAGATTTCCAGTGGTATCGAGCAGATTGCCACCGTTGTCCACACGAACTCCGCAACAGCAGAGGAAAGTGCGGCATCAAGCGAGGAGCTATCAGGTCAAGCGCAGATGCTAAAACAAGAAACAGGTAAATTTACAGTTAAGTAATATACTCATATATAACCTACAAAAAAATGCGCAGTCGAAAGGCTGCGCATTTTTGCATTATAATAGTACCAGCGTATAGAGATAAAGATATTTATCCAATAGTTGACCATACAGGTTGATAATTATTATTAAAATTGTATTGACAAGTTGAAGTTTTAATAGTACAATTTTAGTAATAAAGTAAGTAAAATTAATGAAACTAGGGGTTATAGTTATGGACGACTTTAAATACCTAACGATTACAGAGTGGGTAAAGAATTATATTGCCGAGGAAAAGCTATCCCCAGGCGATAAAATTTATTCTGAAAAGGAGCTTTGCGACATTCACAATGTCAGCAGGCAAACCGTTAGGCAAGCACTAACACTGCTTGAAAGTCAGAATATCATATGGCGCAAGCGTGGCAGCGGTACCTTTGTAAAAGCTGCAAAGAGCAGCGTGGCAAGGAACAGCTACAACATCGGTGTTATATCCACATACTTCAGTGATTACATTTTCCCAAGCATAGTGACGGGCATTGAAAAGGTGCTTAGGGAAAACAAAGTAGGTATGCAGCTTTCAATAACCCACAATCAGGTTTTCGAGGAGTCACAGGCACTAAAAACAATGCTCACGCAAAACGTTAAAGGATTAATTGTTGAGCCGTCAAAAAGCGCATTACCAAACCCGAATATGGCGCTTTATCAGCAAATCAGATCCCTAAATATACCCCTCATATTCTTTAATGCAAAGTATCCGTGGTCGGATTTCCCGTGCGTTGTAATGGATGATGTTGCGGCGGGGAAAATGCTTACAGACCACCTGTTTGATTTAGGGCATAAAAAAATAGCAGGGATATTCCTGCTTGATGATATTCAAGGGCATAAGCGCTATCAAGGCTTTATGAAAAGCTATGAGGAGCATAAAATTCTCACCTCTGAGCAAAATGTATTGTGGTTTTCCACTAGCGAGAAAAAGACGCTTTTCACCTCGTCAAGAAACAGGGTGAACGCCCTTCTAAACGGCTGTACTGCAGTTGTATGCTACAATGACAGCCTTGCAATCAAGCTTATGGACTTTTGCAAAAGGGAAGGGATAAAAGTACCCGACGATATATCAGTAGTGGGGATAGACGACTCAAAGCTTGCATCGGTATGTGAAGTTCCACTTACAACGGTCAGCCATCCCCATCAGCAACTTGGAGAAGAAGCGGCTAGAAAGCTTATAGATATGATAGAGAACCCAAAAACCAACCTTAATGATATGGTGTTTGCGCCGGAGCTTATCGTAAGAAGCTCAACAACTTCATTGAAAAGAGTAAAGGTTTAGTTGACTAAAGGGCGTTATGAGAAGGGGTGATCGAGGATGCGTGATATTGGTCAT
This sequence comes from uncultured Oscillospiraceae bacterium, assembly GCA_964560565.1. Taxonomy (GTDB): domain Bacteria; phylum Bacillota; class Clostridia; order Oscillospirales; family Ruminococcaceae; genus CAZLMF01. Next base: position 9,551 of record CAZLMF010000005.1, on the reverse strand, counting down.
TCAGTAAAACGAGTGCCGGAAGAAGCCTTGAATGAGGAAAAGTTCAGTAAAGAGGGAAGAAGTTTTGATGTTCAGAAAATAGATACGGACAAGATAGAGCAGTTTCTCCGCAGTGGCAAAAAGGAGGAATGCCGAGATGTTTTGCGGTCCTTTTTTGAAGGGGTTGGGTATTCTCAACTTAACTCAATGATGATGCGACTTTACATAACAATGGATATCTACATATGTGCAAGGAGTTTTACAAAGGAGCTTAATGTGCCTTTTGAGGAGTTTACAAGGCTGTTTGGCAAGATGGATGATATTGAGCAAAAGCTTACGAATTCAATGTCGACCTTTGACTTTTTTTCTGGTATGCTTGAGCAGTGTATAGAGTGGCGCAAGGAGTTTTCCTACAAGGACGATAACGCTATAATAGAAAAAGCAAAGGAATACATAGCCCAAAACTACAATCAAGAGTGGATGTCCCTTAAAAACGTTGCTGATGAGATTAACCTTAGCCATACATACTTCAGCTCAAGCTTTAAGAAAAGTGTCGGTGTAAACTTTGTTGATTATTTGACTAAGCTGCGGCTGGATAAAGCCAAGGAAATGCTTTGCTGTACGTCGATGAAGGTGTCGGAGATTGCATATATGGTGGGGTTTAAGGACTACCGCTACTTTAGCCAAGTATTCAAGAAATGCACAAATCAAACCCCTAGGGAATTTAAATATACAAGCAAGAAGCACTAATAGACATTAGTAATTTAAGAAATTAAAGGTTTATACACAATACCGTAATTTATTAAACGTTTTACTAAAAATTTTAGGTATACTTGTACGGACACGTATAATATAATGTAAATACAAGATTGCACTTTGAGTGACAAACTAAATTGGAGGTAGTAATAATGTTTAAGAAACTTCTTGCATGTGCTATGGCGGCAGCTTTATGCTTGTCATTAGCTGGATGTAACAAAGAGCCAGCAGAAGAAGAGGGTGGATTGATTAAAGTAGGTATCATCAACAACGACCCTAGCGAATCTGGCTACCGTACTGCAAACGATAAAGATATGAAGGAAACCTTTACCGAAGCGAAAGGCTATGATGCATCCTTTGCATACAGCCTAAAGAACGACGAGCAGATAGCTGCTGCTCAGAAATTCATCCAAGACGGTGTTGAGTATCTTCTTCTTTCCGCTGCTGATACATCAGGCTGGGATTCAGTTCTAAAGGATGCACAGGAAGCAGGCATCAAGGTAATACTATTTGACCGCACAATTGACGCTAGCGAAAGCTTATATGAAGCATCCATTGTTTCAGACATGGCTAAGGAAGGCGAAACCGCTGTTGATTGGCTAAAGGGCCAGGCGCTTACCGAGTACAACGTTATTCACATTCAGGGCGTTATGGGCTCAGCTGCTCAAAAGGGACGTTCAGGCGCGTTGGATACCGCTGCTTCATCACTAGGATGGAAGCTTGTTACACAGCAGACCGCTGAATGGAACGCAGAGAAAGCACAGCAGATCGTTCAGTCAGTTATCGACTCCGGCGAAAGCTTCAACGTAGTCTACGCTGAGAACGATGACATGGCTAAGGGCGCTGTTGCAGCTCTTGACAAGGCTAACATTTCACATGGCGTTGGCAAAGACGTTATTATCATGGGATTTGACTGCAATAAATGGGCTCTTGAGGAGCTACTTGCTCAAAACTGGAACTATAACGGTCAGTGCAACCCCTTCCAGGCTTCCTACATAAACGACATTATCAAGGATCTTGAAAATGGTAAGTCTCCTGCTCAAAAGGTTGTTATAATGGAAGAAAAGGGCTTTGATGCTACTACAATAACACAAGAGGACGTCGACAAGTACGGTATCTAATAACTGTATTGTACGTTAACTAACAAGTAATTAAAGAGCGTGGTGCAGCGTATGAGGACGATGTCCCTACGACTACGCCACGCTTTTTCACTACAAAGCGTAAGTTTACACATTAAAGGAGGAATTCCGATATGCAGGATGGTGCAATACTCGAAATGCGCAATATATGTAAGTCATTTCCCGGAGTACGCGCTCTACAAAATGTAGACTTCAACTTATGCGAAGGGGAAATCCACGCCCTGATGGGTGAGAATGGCGCAGGGAAATCCACGTTGATTAAGGTTCTGACGGGGGTATATCAAAGGGAGTCCGGTCAAATCTTTCTTAAAGGGAGAGATTCGGCAGTGTCAATAAAATCACCGCAGGATGCACAAAGGCTTGGAATTAGCACCGTTTATCAGGAGATTACTCTTTGCCCTAATCTTTCAGTGGCTGAAAATATGTTTATAGGACGCACTAAGGATGCAGTCCATAATTGGAAGAAAATCTATTCCGATGCGGAAAAAATCCTAAAAGAGCTTGGCATATCAGCAAAGCCCAAACAGCAGCTAGGCAGCTGCTCAATTGCAGTTCAGCAGATGGTTGCAATAGCAAGAGCCGTTGATATGGAATGCAAGGTTCTAATACTAGATGAGCCTACTTCATCTCTCGATGACCATGAGGTTCATAAGCTATTCACTCTAATGCGCAACCTCAAGGAAAAAGGAGTTGGCATTATCTTTGTCACCCACTTCCTAGACCAAGTATATGAGGTTTGCGACAAAATCACCGTCCTGCGTGACGGTAAGCTTGTGGGTGAATATGAGATTAAGGACTTGCCCCGTGTAAAGCTTGTTTCTAAGATGCTTGGCAAGGAGCTAGATGACCTTTCTGATATTAACAGCGAATGTAAGGAATATTGCGGGGATCACAAAGCCGCTCCCGTTTTCGATGCAAAGGAGCTTACAAGCTCAACAGGCGTAAAGCCCTTTGACTTTCACATACGCAAGGGCGAGGTAAACGGATTTGCAGGGCTTTTAGGTTCGGGCAGAAGCGAATGTGTGCGTGCGATTTTTGGCGCAGATAAAGTCCTTGATGGCGAAGTGGAAATGAATGGCAAAAAGGTTAAAATCACAAAACCCATTGACGCTATGAAGAATAAAATAGGCTACCTCCCCGAGGACCGCAAGGGGGACGGCATTATAGGCGAGCTTTCAGTGCGCGAGAATATCATTCTTGCCCTGCAAGTTTCTAAAGGATTCTTTAAGCCATTTACAAGGTCACAAGCCACTGCTTTTGCGGATGAGTACATAAAGCTTCTAGGCATTAAAACTCCCTCCGCCAACACGCCGATTAAGGCCCTATCAGGGGGCAATCAGCAAAAGGTAATTCTTGCAAGATGGCTGCTTACAAACCCTGAATACCTCATTTTAGATGAGCCTACAAGGGGTATTGATGTAGGCACAAAGATTGACATTCAAAAACTTGTGCTAAAGCTTGCATCTGAGGGCATGAGCATTACCTTTATATCCTCTGAAACCGATGAAATGCTGCGAGTATGCTCACGCATAATCGTCATGAGAGACCGCAAAGTAATAGGGGAGCTTACAGGGGAAAACCTAACTCAAAATCTAATTATGAAAACAATTGCCGGAGGTGACGAAAATAATGAGCAAGCAACTAATTAGCGGCCCACAACAACCCAACATTTTAGTTAGAATAGTAAAAAAGCAAATCTTCATACCTATTGCAGCTTTACTGCTGCTTGCATTATTCAATTTAATCGCCGATCCGTCCTTTTTTAAGATTACACTTGGTCAAAATAGCGCAGGGGACCCCGTTTTGTCGGGCTACCTAATGACTATTTTAGACTACGGCTCGGAGCTTGCAATCCTTGCAATCGGCATGACTCTAGTGACTTCCGCTTGCGGAGGGCAGGATATAAGCGTAGGCGCTGCAATAGCAATAAGCGGCAGCGTTGTACTCAAAGTGCTATGCGGCTCAAATTCGCGTCCTGAGGAGCTTCAAGCTCCCATTATAGTTGCATTTTTGGTAAGTTGCGTGGTTGCGATGTTGTTTGGTGCATTTAACGGCACTCTGGTTGCGGTTTTCAAGATACAACCAATGGTAGCGACGCTTATTCTCTTTACCGCAGGGCGCTCCATAGCGGCATGGATAAACAACAATGAGCTACCCATAGTAAAGGATGCAACCTTTACATATTTCGGCGGCTTTATCCCTGGCATACCCATTCCGACTCCGGTTTTCATAGCGATTGGCTGCATGATACTTATTGCCCTTGCACAGCGCTTTACAAACCTTGGGCTTTACACTCAGTCCGTAGGCGCAAATGACAGATCGGCTCGCCTCAATGGTTTAAACCCAGCATGGATTAAGTTTCTTTCCTTTGTCATCTTAGGTCTATGCGTTGCAGTTGCAGGCTTTATTAAGGTGAGCAGGCTTTCCACAATCAACTATTCAGTTGTTGCAAAGGATATTGAAATGGATGCCATTCTTGCAGTTGCACTTGGCGGAAACGCTTTAAGTGGCGGCAAGTTCCGCATGAGCGCCTCAATAATCGGTGCATACGTTATTCAGCTACTTACAACGACACTATATAAGTTCAAAGTACAATCAGATGCACTTTCGGCATACAAGGCAGTTGTTGTTATAATTTTAGTGGTTATAAGCTCTCCAATTGTAAAGGAAAAGATGTCCGACCTTTTCAAAAAGCTAAAGCGTTCACAGCCGGAAAAGGGGGAGTGTTAATATGACAGTCAAGAATAATAAGGGAGTAGGCTTCATACGGGATAAATTCCGTAATTCCAACGACACTAATCTACTGCTTCTTATCACTATCGTGGTGTTCTTCCTAATGTACATAGGCGCAATGATTTTCCTTGGGAAAGGCTTTCTAAAGCCACAAACCCTGTTTAATATACTAAACGGAAATGCCGCTTTGATAATTTTATCTTGCGGAATGAGCGTTGTAATGATTACAGGAGGAATAGATATTTCCGTAGGTGGTGTAACAGCCCTTGTCAGCATGAGCTGTGCGGTTTACCTTGACCACCATAACGGCAATGTGTTTATGTCAATGCTCCTTGCATTGGGTATAGGTCTTGCGTTTGGACTGGTACATGGATTTCTAATTGCATACCTTGAAATTCAACCATTTATAGTTACCTTAGCAGGGCTGTTTTTCTCCCGTGGTATGACCACAATTGTCAACACATACCCATTTAATGTTCAAAACGAAAGTTTTGTTGCCCTAAAGGAAACACGCATTATCCTCCCGGGGCTTGGCTCAACCAATAAGATAGGCAACTACGTCAACGCCTACATAGAAATAGGAGTAATCGTTGCGCTGCTTGTGGTGGCTATACTTTTCTTCGTACTTAAATGGACAAAGCTTGGCAGAGGATTTTACGCTGTGGGCGGAAACAGTCAAAGCGCATTGACACTCGGCATAAACGTCAAGCGCACAAAGTTTTTATCCTACCTTTTAAGCGGACTGCTTGCAGGCGTGGGCGGATATGTGTACTTTATGCACGTTGGCTCAGGCTCAGCAACCCACGCAAGTGGAGCGGAGATGAACGCTATTGCTTCCTCCATTATCGGCGGCACAATGCTCACAGGTGGCGTAGGAAACATTATAGGCACGTTCTTTGGTGTAATGTCGCTTAGTACAATTCAAAACATAGTTTCATCTGTTGGACTCGATCAGGCATGGTGGACGGGTATTACAGTTGCGGCAATGCTATGTGTGTTCTTAGTAGTACAGAGTATTGTTATGTCACGAAAAAATAAAAAGAGCTTTGCAAAAAACATAAAGAAAGCAGTAATAAGCAAGGAGTAGTGCAGATGAACATAGCAAAACAAATTCAAGAGGGCAAGACCTCTATTGGAATAGAGCTAGGCTCAACACGCATTAAGTCAGTTTTAATTGGTGAGGACTTTTCGCCCATTGCATCGGGGGCATATGATTGGGAAAACCGCCTAGAGGACGGTATATGGACGTACACCCTAGATGATGTTTGGAAGGGAATGCAAGGCAGCTTTAAAAGCCTTGCAGACAATGTGTGGGAGAAATATGCCGTAAAGCTTGAGAATGCCGCTTCTATCGGCGTATCAGCAATGATGCATGGCTATCTGGCATTTGATGAGAATGATAAGCTCCTTGTGCCATTTCGCACTTGGCGCAACACTATTACCGAGCAGGCGGCAGATATTCTAACTGATGCCTTTGACTTCAACATTCCTCAAAGGTGGAGCATTGCGCATCTGTACCAAGCTATTCTCAACAATGAGGAGCATGTTTCAAAGCTTAATTTCTTTACCACCCTTGCAGGGTATGTTCATTGGCAGCTTACGGGGGAAAAGGTATTGGGCATCGGTGATGCGTCAGGCATGTTCCCCATAGACCCCGATTCAAAGGAATATAATTCAAGTATGATGGATAAATTCATTGCACTTACCGCTGATTGCGGCTTTAACTGGGCGCTTTCCGATATTCTACCTAATATTATAAGTGTCGGTCAATGCGCAGGTAAGCTTACCGAGAGTGGCGCAAAGCTACTTGACCCCACAGGCACTTTACAGGCAGGCATTGCACTATGCCCACCCGAGGGTGACGCAGGAACAGGCATGACCGCAACCAACAGCATTGCGCAGAAAACAGGCAATGTTTCAGCAGGGACTTCAATCTTTGCTATGGTTGTTCTTGAGCATGACCTAAAGTCGGTACACAAGGAAATTGACATTGTCACCACCCCTTGCGGAAGTCCAGTTGCAATGGTGCATTGCAATAACTGCACCACAGATTTGGACACTTGGGTACAAATGCTAAATGACACACTAGAAACCCTAGGATTTAGCATTTCTAAGCCGCAGCTTTACGACAAGCTATATGAAGCGGCACTATCTGGAAAGCCCGATTGCGGCGGAGTGCTTACTTACAACTACCATTCAGGTGAGCATGTAATAGGCTTGACGCAGGGCAGACCCCTCCTTGTACGCACTCCCGAATCGGAGTTTAATATTGCAAACCTTATGAGAAGTCTCATTTATTCCTGCATGGCTACCTTAAAGATAGGCATGGATATTCTGTTCAAGCAGGAGAATGTTGTTATAGAGAAAATGTTCGCTCACGGCGGGCTGTTTAAGTCCCCTATAACAGGGCAGCGATTTTTAGCGGCAGCACTTGAAGTGCCTGTGGCTGTTATGGAGTCAGCTGGTGAAGGCGGCGCATGGGGTATTGCACTGCTTGCGGCATATCAAGCTCGTGAGGATAAATCACAGGAGCTTACTGACTTCCTAAACAACAAGGTTTTTGTAAACCAAAAGGGTAGTTGCTTATCCCCTGAAAAGGGCGATATTGAAGGATATAGCGCATATATGGATAACTTTAAGGCTGGTCTTGCAATTGAAAAGGCAGCAGTTGCATCTTCTATAAAGTAAAAGCAAACTCAAAACTATACGACGCAAAATGCGCTCCAAGCATTGGGGGCGCATTTTGTGTATATAGCATTATCCCTGAGTTTCCCACATATATTTGCGGTATTTGAGTGGCATCATCTGTCTTTGTCTTTTGCGGCTTGCACGCTCCTTTATTCCGATAGCGTCAAAGAAGCCCTTCCAAAGCCGCCTATACTCCATTTCATCGGAGGAATATTCGGGTAAGTTCATGGAGGCGGAGCTTATCAGAAACCAATCTGTCCCGTTATATACCCCTGCAACCTTGCGGTTATTATCGTGTACGATAAAGGGTTGTGTATTAAGCCTATCCGCAAAATGGGGCATCAAAAGCGGCAAAACATTGTTTTCAGGCTCAAACTGCGCAAAGTAAAGTCCACCCTCAAGGGAGGAAAAACGTAAAAACCCAACATAGTGGTGCTTTTCCATGTTGACATTGCGAGCAATTCTCGTCACTTTCATAACTGAATCCTCGGCAAGCCTTTCATCCACCTTGCGCCCATGCTTAAAGCCGAGCCGCAGGTATTCAAGGAGCACTCTGCTTGCATCTAAGTCTTTGGATAGAAAGCACACGTAAGCATTCTCAAGGGCAAGTGCGCTGATTTTGCGCCCTATGCCATCATATACACGGCGGGATTTCTCCAAATCGGTTTCAATTTCACGCATTTTATCAAGGGTGCATTGTGCATCCTCATCAGGCAAAATAGCGTCAGGGTATTCCTTGCGCTCAAACGCCTCGAATATACTGCATAGCAAGCCCTCAAAACTGCCGTCATAAAGGTAGTTCATACACTAGCCTCCCTTAGCATTAGAGGTGAGCCGCTTAGCATTGTAATAGGAGCAGGGGCAAGCAGCGAAAGCTGCTCATGCTCGCTTGGTAGGTTGGGCAAATGTTGCTTACCGTCCTGCACTAAATTGCTGTAAATAAAGCTTTGGTTGAACTTCACACCCTCACGCAGCTTGCCTGAGCAGGTGATAAAATATTGAGCACGCTTAAGCACAATCCCCATGCGTTTTAGGTGGTCAAAGTCAAGCCTTTGAGACCTGCGAGCGGCAACAATGCGCTTTGCGGTGATAACGCCAATCCCCGGAACACGCAAAAGCGTGTCATAGGGGGCTTTATTGATTTCCACAGGGAAGTTCTCTAAATGGTTAACCGCCCAGTTGCATTTAGGGTCAAGGTATATATCAAGGGAGGGGGAGTTTTCATCAAGGATTTCGCTTGCATTAAAGCCGTAAAACCGCAGTAGCCAATCCGCTTGATAAAGCCTATGCTCACGCAGCATAGGGGTAGCCACAGCGGGGAGCATTCTCTCATCCCCCACAGGAATATATGCAGAGTAGAAAACTCGCTTTAGCTTGTACTTATTATATAGTCCCTCCGACAGGCGCAAAATCTGCAAATCCGAATCGGGAGTTGCGCCAATTATCATTTGCGTGCTTTGCCCTGCAGGCGCAAAGGGAGCGGCGTGGCGATAAAGGGTAAGCTCACTCGAGCTTTGGGCAATGGAACGGCTGATTTGCTTCATAGGGGACAAAATGGACTGCTTTGTCTTCTGTGGGCAAAGTTTGATAAGTGACTGTTCAGAGGGTAGCTCGATGTTGACGCTCATGCGGTCAACAAGCGTGCCAAGCCTTGTTATAAGCTCCGGCGAAGTGCCTGGGATAGCCTTTGCGTGGATATAGCCGTTGAAGCGGTACTCCGTGCGCAAAAGCTCAATGGTCTTGCACAAAAGCTCGGTGGTATAGTCGGGGGACTTGATAATTCCCGAGGACAGAAAAAGCCCCTCGATATAGTTGCGCCTATAAAAGGAAATAGTGAGGTCGGCAAGCTCCTGCGGCGTAAACGCCGCGCGCTCGATGTCGTTTGAACTGCGGCTGTGGCAGTACTTGCAGTCGTTTATGCAGTAGTTGGTCATAAGCACCTTTAGCAGGGAAATGCACCTGCCGTCGGGGGCGAAGCTATGGCATATACCGCAGGCAACAGCATTGCCGATTGCCCCTTGCACAGCGCCGCGGCTAGAGCCGCTCGAGGTGCATGCAACGTCATATTTCGCCGCCGCACCCAATATACGCAGCTTATCAAGTAGTTCCATTTTACACCCCCCTTAGAAGTTACTGTGTTTGTTAGGTATAGTATAGCACAAACGTTCGCAAAAATCAAACGTTTGTTCGAGGGATTTTTTGAAGCAATTGTATAAATCTGTTGACAATTGGAAGATGATATGGTAAGATATAGAT
>CAZLMF010000004.1:27713-36978 GCA_964560565.1 uncultured Oscillospiraceae bacterium | reverse complement strand
GCGAAGTTGACACAATGCTCAGTCAGGCTAAGGAGGTTTTGCGTTGGTATGACAACATGACAAACCCAGTACCGAGCTGGTATTTTAAGGGCTCATGATGCCGCAATAAAGAGCGGCTGAACACATGAAGCGATAAATTAATTTGACCTACAAAGGAAAACAAATTATAATAAACTAAGGACAAAATATAGCTTTATATGAGCTTTTTATTTTAGTATAAAAGGAAGTTGGATAACAAGGCATGGATAACCAGTTCACAGGATTTTCGACTGATATGATTGATTTTCTTTTTGAGCTTCAATTTACAAACACTATTGAAAACCAAGGGGAAAACATAGTAAAGTACAAGGAGCTTATTTCAAAGCCCCTCCGCTTGCTTTACGAGGATTTACTCCACACAGTTATAGACTTGCAGTTAGATGTCGAAACAAAGCCTGCACGATGCGTATCTTCCCCCTACACCGATAGGAGATTTAGCAAAAGCACACCACTAAAGGAGTTTATGTATATCCGCTATAAAAAGCGTGACAAGGAAACTGATACCTGCGGACTATACTTTGATATGGGGGTAGATTTCTACAGCTACGGCATTAGAATGTACCGGCAAACTACTCAAGGTGTGAACATGCTGCGTGAAAAAATCCTCGAAAAGCCCGATGAGTATTCGGCACTGCTTGATGAAGCCTTTGCAGACGGATTTGAAGTATTTGGAGACAAGTATAAGAAAGACCATTACCCAAGCCTGCCCGAGTGCTCCGCAAAGGAAATTCTCAATCGCCGCAGATTTTTTATTGGCAAATCCAAGCCTGTAAACGAAAATGTATTTTCGCAAGCACTTGCAGTTGAACTTTCTAAGGGATTTATCAAGCTAAGAAGCTTATTTGAATTATTGGAGGATTAGTTATGGTTATGGTTAAAATCGAGTCAAGATGCGGTCTATTATGTAGTGAATGCAGCTTTAGAGAGGGCTGCGGCTGTGGGGGCTGTGTCGAAACCAACGGGCACCCTTTCCACGGAGAATGCCCTATTGCAATTTGCTGTCAAAGCAAGAGCCATTCCCACTGTGGGGAATGCCCAGATATCCCCTGCGAACAACTATATGCGTACTCATATTTGGACAAGGAGCATGGTGACAACGGCAAGCGCATTGAACAGTGCAAGGCATGGGCAAAGCAAAGCTAATACATATCATACAAAAGCGCTCAGTCAGATGACTGAGCGCTTTTTACATTTTGCGCATTCTATCACTTGTAAATCCCGCCATTTCTGAAACTGCGCCAAACATTCTCAAACCAATCGTCTGATTCAGGGATAGGGCGAACAGGAACTTTCTCACTTGTGCAAGCTAAAATCTCCGCATCAAGGCTTGTTTCCAGCACATATGCGCGCATTTTATCCTTCGTTGCAGGCAAATCATCCACCAAATAGCTGCCTCGGCTAGTGCCCCCATTTTCTATATGGGCAAGCATTGCGGATACATATGCAAGCTGCGTGAGGGCAATATCGTAGTTTTGATAAGCTTGCGCCAGCTCATAGTTATGTTTATACCTTATAGCCTTGACTTCAAGCTTAATGCTGTCAAGGAGCTGAGAAAGCTTATCGGCACTGCGGTGGATGGAAGCATATTTGTCCATTTGAAGCTGCAAACCCTTGCGTTGATTTACAAGGTTGGAGCTTTCGCCCCTCATGCTTTCGCATCGCTTAATTTTCTCTTCAAACTGATAGCCTACAAGCTTTTGGAAATCATCGTTATCCATAGGCGGCAAATTATACTGTGCGGCGATATACTGTGCCGCACGCAAGCTTTCAACCTGCGTAGCGTTAAGCGCAGAGCCTCCAGGGCGTGCCGCCCCAAAGCTGCCCGCAACTTCACCCACAGGGAATAACCTCTTGATATTGCTCTCAAACCAAAGGTTCCCCGCGAGTCCACCGTTATTATGTTGAGCGCAAACCGCAACCTCCAAAGGTTGCGAATAAAGGTCGATGCCGTTGGAAGCATAAATTTCAATCGCCTGAGGATTCATGTGGGCAAGTCGCTCAATTGGAGTGCCAAAAAGCGCACCACTGCTTTGCAGATATGAGCTTACCTCGTCGGAAAGGTTTTCGTAAGACGGCGAAAGCTGCTCGCCAATGCAGGAGGGATTTCGAGTAAAGTCCATATACACTCTGCGCCCTTGTATTACAGTTTCATTATACACAATCAGGTCAATGCGTGAAGAACCCTCTGTGCGCTTTGCATCAAAGGGCCATTGATACCCCTTGCGGAAGATGTTTTCAAGCATTTGCTCATCGGAGGAATAATAGTCGGCTAGAAACTCACGCTCATCGCCGCCGCTTTGGTCGGTGGAAATATACCTAGGCAGTACCTGCTGATAAGTGCCCGATACATTCCATCGAAACTCCGTTGAGGCAAGCCCATATTGCCACTCCCCAAGGTTTGCGCCCTTTGCACCAGCGGCAAGGGCAATCCCAGTTGCACCTGTTTGGCTATGTGGGTATACAGTCTGCGCATAAATATGAGCGGGGCCTCCGGTTGCAAATATAACTGAGCTTGCATTTATAGCCGTAAGCTCCCCTGTGGCAATGCTTACAAGCAATAGTCCCTTGCAGCTGCCATTATCGGTGAAAATTCTTGCCACTCTATAGCCATCCATTAGTTTTACATCCCCAACAGCACGCTCAAGTTGCTCAGTCATCACCTTTGATGTAAGCGGCCCTATTGACGAGCCTCTCCTAGCGGGGTCGTGGTCGGTTTTGTAGCCTGCATACTCTCCAAAACGATTAAAGGGGAAGGGTACACCAAGCTCCACAAGCTTATAAAAACCACGAGCTGATAGAGCGGAGTGGACTAGAGCAATATCTCCATGCATACTCCCACCGTCGAAAAGCGTTTGCGCCATTTGACGCACGCTGTCAAGCTCAGCTCCACCCTGTGAGATTTTATAATAGGTCTGCTTATCCGAGCCTGTATTGCGTGAAGTGCCGCATAACTTGCCCTCACTCACCATGATTATATCTGTTACCCCAAGGCTTTTCAGGCATAACGCCGCATTATAGCCTGCCGCACCTGTGCCGACTATTGCAACTGTACAACGGCTAATGGGGATTTTCGGCGCAGTCATTAAAACCTCCTTAGATGGAAGCCGCCGTCAATGTTGAATACCTCTCCCGTTGAAAATGCAAATAAACCGCTTGCAATAGCACCAACGGCATTTGCAATATCACAAGGCTTGCCCCAACGGCGAATAGGCGTTATTCCGTCACTGATTAAGCGGTTGTACTTTTCGGAAACACCTGCAGTCATATCAGTTTCAATAATCCCCGGGCGAATTTCGTAGACATTTATGCCATCCTGCGCTAAGCGGTCGGCATATAGCGCGGTAAGCATTGAAATGCCTGCCTTCGCCATGCAGTACTCGCCTCGATTTATCGATGTTGCATAGGCTGAAACTGAGGAAATATTGATAATCTGTCCGCACTTTTGCTCAAGCATCTGCTTTGAGGCAAGCTGAGTAAGGAAAAACGTACCTTTAAGATTAGTATCAAGTACAAAATCAAAGCTTTCTTCATTCATTTCGAGCAAGTCAGCACGCACCTTAGGCGCAACCCCTGCATTGTTGACAAGGAGGTCAATTCGCTCAAAGTCACGCAAGAAGTCGCTCATAAGTTGCTGTCTGTCGACGCTACTGCCAATATCCGCACCGTAACACTTGAAAGGCAGATCGTACTTTGGACTGCGGCCGCACACAGCGACCTCATATCCCATATCACTAAGCTTTTGCGCAACGGCAAATCCAATCCCTCTAGTGCCGCCTGTCACAAGTGCTGTTTTAACTTTTTGCATTTTTCATTGCCTCCTTTAGAAGTGGAGCATAGACCGCAGAATCCTTTATTACACAGCCTGTAGTGCCGCCAAGGCGCATAAGCCTTGTACAACTGCCGCAAGCAGTACAGCATTTACTGCGCTCCATTTTGCCTTTTAGTATATCATTTGCAAAATCGGGATAGGCAAAAGCCTGTCTGCCGAAGCCTACTATATCAGCATTACCTTGCTCAATTACTCCTGCGCCCACAAAGCTTGCAAGCTCACGCAGCCACGAATAGCCCGTTGCCACCACAGTAAGCGCAGGTAGCGCACTCTTGAGCTTTGCGCAACCCTCAATCATTCTTGCAACACCCTGTGCGGGGTGCTCACTCGGCTCGTATTCGCCAATGTCGTAGGGGCGGTTGACGTGTGGGTTAAAATAAGGCGTTCCCATGGTGATGTCAAGCAGAGAAAGCCCCAACTCCATAAGTTCAGCGCAAAGGCGAATAGGCTCGCTTAAATCCATTTCCTTCGTATTTGTTGGGGATACACCAAAGCCCCCCTCAATGCCGTCGTAAATATTCATTCGTGAGGATATGATTGCAGACTTGGGTAAAGCTGCGCTTACCTTAGCAAATATATTTTTTATCAGCCTTGTGCGCCCCGCATAATCACCGCCGTACTTGCCTGTGCGATTATGTGCGCCTAAAAGCTCGGAAATCAAATAGCGGTGGCAAGCCTTTATATCCACTCCGTCAAAGCCAACGGAAATAGCAAGCTTTGCCGCCTCAACATACTTATCCTCAAGCTCGCTTAAGTATTCATCAGTCACTACTTGTCCTGCGCCTGTCCTTGCGTCCATTACCTCGTTTGAGCAGGCGGTAAGAGGGGAGGCTTTATCCACAGGGCGGCTATAGCGACCTGAGTGGGTAAGCTGGCAAATGATTATAGGGTTTACAGGGGAGTTAGTTCGTATATCAGCGACAAGCTTTCGAAAGGACTCAGCATTTTCACGGGTAAGCCATAACTGACGGGGATTTGCTCGCCCCTCAGGGGCAACCGCCACCGCCTCAAACCATATAAGCCCTGCACCACCCTTGGCAAAACGCTCGTATCTGCGAATTGTAAGCTCACCGGGGCTTCCATCAGCGTTGCCGTCACAGCCCTCCATAGGTTGAATAGCAATGCGGTTAGGCAAAATATGCTCTTTTATTGTAAGCTCTTTCACCCAACTAGATAAGTCCTGCGACGAGGGAATGTTTAAGTCATTGTCACTGCAAAAAGTGTTAAGCTCATTTAGGTTTGAAAATGAAAATCGGCTATGCTTCATAATTTAATCATGTCCTTTCTATACTTTTTGCCCAAATAGGGCAATAGACTTAGTATTTATTATCATTATACAATGGGGTAAAATTTTTTGCAAGAAAACCTAAAATAGTGGTTTTGAAGCTAAAAAAATGTATGCACTTACAGATTGACTTTGCACTTCTAAGGCATTATAATTTAAAAGAAAGTTAATCTTGTCATCAAAAGGAGGAAGAATAAAGCATGATTAAAAATCCAATACTAACTGGCTTTCATGCCGATCCGTCAATTATCAGGGTGGAAGATGATTATTATATTGCAAACTCCACTTTTGAGTGGTTTCCCGGAGTTATGATAAGCCATAGCCGTGACTTGGAGCATTGGCAGCCGATATGCACCCCCCTTGACAGGGTAAGTCAGCTGGATATGCTGGGCATATGCTCATCGGGAGGCATATGGGCGCCTTGCTTAAGCTACGATAACGGTGTTTTCTACCTAATCTATACCAATGTCACCAATCGACAGATTTTCTACGATACCCATAACTATCTCGTGACCGCAACTGACATTCGTGGCCCTTGGTCGGAGCCTACCTATCTCAACAGTGCAGGCTTTGACCCGTCACTTTTCCACGATGATGACGGGCGCAAGTGGTATATGTCCATGATTTCCGACCCGCGCAAGGGCAAAAACAAGTTTGGCGGTATAATACTTCAGGAATATGACCCTGTTCAAAAATCCCTTGTGGGGGAGATTAAGAAAATATACCAAACCCAAGGGGAGCTTGTGGAGGGACCTCATATATACAAGCATGACGGTTATTATTATTTACTGCTTGCTCATGGCGGAACAGGCGCGTCCCATGGCGCGATGATGCTGCGCAGCACCACCATTGACGGAGAATATGAGCTTGATCCAATTGATGTTTTCCTCACCTCAAAGTATGAGCCATGGCACCCATTGCAAAGGGCAGGCCATGCCGACATCGTTGAAACACAAACTGGGGAATGGTATTTAGTCCATCTAACAGGCAGACCAATACCCTCAAAGGGGCGTTGCACTCTCGGGCGTGAAACCGCAATACAGTGTGTTAAATGGGAAGACGGCTGGTTGCGCCTTTCACATGGAGGAGTACTGCCTGCATTAGAAGTTGAGCGTCCGAATCTTCCTGTTCAACCTAAGCCAATAGAAAAGAGCACCATTGAGCCTTGGGACAGCCCTATATTCCAATCATTGCGCCGTCCACTTGGAGAGAATCAAATGTCACTTTCACAGCGCAAAGGCTGGCTGAGACTATACGGTAAGGACGGACCCACCTCGAAGTACTACAACACTCTGCTTGCAAGGCGGCAGCAACACTTTATATGTACCGCCACAACAAAAATGGATTATTCGCCTACGTCTTATCAACACTTTGCAGGACTGATATGCATATATGACCATGAAAACTGGTATTACCTGCGAAAAACCTGTGATGAAAGCGGTAGGTTGTTGCTTTCGGTGATGTCAATAATAAACGGACAGTATAACGAGCATGGCGAAGTAGAAATTCCCGCAGGAGTAGTTTTTCTGCGTGCAAACATTCGGTATGATGCATTGCAATTCTCCTACTCCTTTGATGAAAAAAGTTGGACAAATATAGGATTAAACTATGATGCCTCGACATTATCTGACGAGCATTGTCGTGAGGGAGCATTCACAGGCAGCTTTATCGGGGTCGCCGCAAGCGATATGCTAAGCGGAAAAATGCACGCTGATTTTGAATGGCTGAAGTATATAGGGGAATAGCCGTAGAGAAACAAAGAAACAGGATTTCACATATGTGAAATCCTGTTTTATTTTAATTGCGAAGTGCCGTAGGGCTAATGCCGTATATCTTCTTAAAAGCTCGCCTGAATGATTGTGCGCTGTTATATCCTATTTCCTGAGCAATTTGGTCTATTGTCATGTTGCCGTTTTTGAGCAGGTCTTCAGCCTTACTCAATCGTATTTTTTCAAGATAATCGGTAAAGTTCACGCCTGCTGCTTCCTTGAAAAAGCAGGAGAAGTATCCCTCCGACAGGTGAAAATGAGAAGCGATTTTGTAAAGCCCTAAGTCCGAATCAGCGTGGTTTTCGCGGATATAATCCTTTATACTTTCAATCAGCGCTGTACTGCTATTTTTCTTGTTTTGGGTTATGAACTCGCATACCTCGCTGTACATATCCCGCAAAGTATCAGTAAAGCTATCATCAAGAGCTGACGCATTAAGCTCCTTAAGCCTTTTGTTAAGATCCTCAAGGGCAGGGTAGCTTATCAATAAGCGACGCAAGGTACTGCGCATTTCACGAGCTAATTCCTTCGAGGAATAAGGGCTTAGAGTATAATTGACAGTGTTTTCTTCATAGATAGTATCAAGGAGCTTATTTACACTTACAGCATCCCCGGCCTTTGCAAAGTTTAACAATCTTTGCTCTACTTCAAGTGGATAATAAAAGCTGTCGCCCTCATGGTAAAGCTCGCTGTACCACACAACAGCATTGCCAACACCGGAATATTCAAGTGCTTGAGAAGCTTGATCAACACTGCGCCATACGTTTAGATAATCACTGCATGGAGTGCCTATTGCAAAGAACACATCGGAATTGTATCTGCAACTCATCTCCTCTTGCACCTTTGCAAGTTGGTTGTTAAGCGTTTCACGGTAGTCCTCACTAAAGCCCTGTGCATCGAGCAAAAGCCCGGTAGTGCGATAATCGGTTTCATGGAAAAGCATTTTTCTTTGCATAGTATCCTCTATAAGATTGTGGAGCAGAACCTTGTGGATGCTTATTTCTTTTATGTGGTTAGTGTTGAGGGATTGCGAATCACGAACCCTAAACCTCACCATAACAGCAATAAAGCTTGTAAAGCTTAAATCAACACCTGCGTAGGTTGAAATCGAGGTAAGCTCATCCACACTATTGAAATTGCCCTTAAAAAGGCAACTCATGAGATTGTTTTTTATGTAGGGACGCTGATTGTCCAAGTCCTTTTGGAGGGATTGATTGTCCTCCACAAGCTTTGATACTCCGCTTTCAATCTCACGCAACGAGTCGTTATTTTCGTTAGGTAAAAGTTCGTGCAGCTTATCGGAAATGCGGATAATAGGTTTTGAACTTCGACTTGCAAGCATTCCTGCGGCTAAAAGCCCCAACAGAGCTATTGCGGCAACGGATATGTAAGCTATCCGGCGGAAGCTATATAGCTGACCAAGCGCCTTTGTCTCAGGTACTATGGAAACGTATTTCCAGCCGTTTTGCTCTGATACAGTATGAGAAACAAGAAGCTTATCGCCTTTTATTCTAGTGGAGAAAAAGTCGCTTGTAGAGTTTAGTGAAATCTCTTTACGATATTCATTTACCATGCTAGAGTCAGAAAGCGATGCCACAAGCTCACCGTTTGAGTCCTCAATATAAGCGATAAGCCCTTCGTCATCGGCAGTGGTATGAAAGAATGAAGCAAGAGTCGCCTTGTCAATATGTACGACAAGGGTTGCTTTAGGTTGCTTTAGATATTGCTGTGGTAAAGACTGCGCCCATATAATAGAGTTTTCGCTTAAATGTGAGTTGTCGTATTGCGCATCTATAATTTGCCCTGCGGGATAGTGAGAAGTTAGCGTTTCCTGCCAGTTTGCATAGTTGTCTTTGGGAAACCCTAGAACAAAGTCATGGTAGACTTTAGCGGGGTAGATTGTATCCGCAAGCATCACCTTATCAATTTTGTAGAGATACACATAACAGCTTGAGGGAGGTATAAGGTCTTTGCTCTTTAGAAAGTTAGAAAAATTACTTAAAGCATTAACGAAATTAAGATGAGTGGAGTTTGAAATTGTAGGCGTTTCGCTGTATATATCATTTAATGTACTGTCGCTTGACATTTGCAGTGCAAGAGAGGAGATTTGGTTAATTTGCTCCTCCACAAGTGCTTGAGATTGCGAAAGTGCAGAAAGGTGGGAGGTGCGTATGTAATTTTGTATAGCTTGTGTAGCAATAGCAAAAGTAATGATATAAAGCAAAAAGGGGATTATTAGCATTATTAAGTATGAGAGAATAAATCTAAACCTAAGCCTGAATACAGGCTTGCTGTTTGAATTTAAGGCAGACAAAATATCACCATCCTAAACGTTGATGTAAG
>CAZLMF010000004.1:0-27613 GCA_964560565.1 uncultured Oscillospiraceae bacterium | reverse complement strand
TTGCTGTTTGAATTTAAGGCAGACAAAATATCACCATCCTAAACGTTGATGTAAGTAGTTACAATTACAACATGTGTAATCTTAAAATTACTATTATTGTATTTGCAGCTTTTCATTAAGGCTATTGTAACATATTTCAACGTAAAAACAAAGACTTTTTTGAAAGAACGATACATAATTTTAGATGAATTATTAAGATAATATGAAAGTTTGTATCATACATTACCCTTGCATTTTAAAGCGCAATAAAGTTTGCATGAAGAAATGTATCATCGGATTGAAAAGTGAAACTTTACAAAAGCATTGCCAAACGGTATTATATTATTGTAAATGCACAAAAAACATTCAACCAAGGCTTGCTTATTATATTAGTTTAACAACTGGCGGCTCTTTACCAGCGTATTTTGGACATTGCTTCAATGAAAAAGTGTGTTTTTCTTTTTGCTTGAAAGTGTAAATGCTTTCATAAGTAAATTGCAGGTGAACGTTCCCCGTTTATTTATGGTCATAATCCAGCGCCAAGCGCATTCGCGTTTTAGCAGAGGATTATAATATATTGTCGAAGGAGAGAAAATAATGAAAGGCAAAAGTAAGATTATTGCGTTACTGCTATCAATTACAATGCTTGCTACAATAGCAACAGCATGTAATGATACCACCTCATCTTCAAGCAGTGAAGATTCAAAGGGCAGCAGCTCAAGCGACGCTAGCAAGGATGATTCCTCCACAGCTGATACCGATAAGGTAGAGAAGCCGGAATCAATTACCCTTATGGTTGATGGAACCTTCCTTATAGCTGAAAATGGAGAAGCTGTTTTGGAAAAGGGCTATGAGGATTTGTATGGCATTGACCTAATCATTAATCACCCTGTTCATAACGAGTATTATGAGAAGGTTAACCTTGCATTTACCACAGATGCCGCACCAGACGTACTGATTTTGACAAGCAACTACTATATGAACTATGCTGCAAACGGTGCGCTTTTTGACATTACTGATCTTTATGATAAGTCAGATGTTAAGAACAATATCGTAGATCAGTCAATCATCGACGCTATTCGTGTCGACGGCAAGCTTTTCGGTCTACCACGTGAGCGTGGAAACGGTACTATCACATATGTACGTGGCGACTGGATGGATAAGCTAAATCTTGAAGCTCCGAAAAACTATGATGAGTTCATTAATATGCTTCGTGAGTTTAAGAACAACAACCCTGACGGCTTAGAGCCTGAAAAGGTTATCCCGATTACAGCTGCTGGGCTTGTAAACAACGAATTCCCACTTGACATTTACCTACGTGAATTCTACTGGACAGCTACACCTGACTTCGTTGAGCGTGACGGCGTTTGGGTTGATGGTATGTCAGAGGATGTAATGGTAGCCGCACTTGAGAGAATGGTTTCTGCATTTAACGAGGGCTTAATCGACAAGGAAATAGTCACAAACAAGACTTCTACTTGCCGTGACAACTTCTATGCTGGTTCAGTTGGCGCATTCAACTACTGGGCAGGCACATGGAACCTAAACCTACACAAGAACACAGTAGCAAACATTCCTGATGCAACCGTAGTTCCGATTCCTCCTATCGAGGAAACCTTTTATGTTGAGCGCGCACCTATTCCCATTTGTATCACAAGCAAGGCGAAGAATCCAGAAGGAATATTCGAGTATTTCCTAAAGACCTTGATTGACAATGGCGACGGACAGAGCCTATGGACATTCGGTGTTGAAGGCGATGCTGGTTCTGCAACCTACTCAACTGATGCAAACGGCACAATCACAATGCTACCTTCAATTGAAGACCCTGCAAAGAACTTCACAAAGGCTTGGGCTGACCCTGCACTTTCAATTACAAACTGGGCACCTAAATATGAATTTGATAATCTAATCACTAACTCACTTGAAATGTTCCAGGACAACATGGTTGTTTACAGCCTATTCCCATCGTCTGACAACATAAATGACAACATTGCTGAGCTTAACGCAATTAAGGCAAAATACGTCTCTAACATAGTTTACGGAGAGCATTCCATCGAGGATGGACTCCAGAAGTACCAGGACGAAGCAAAGGACTACATTAAGGTTATACTAGACGACCTAAATTAATAGTGCTTATAATTTCCCACGCGAGTATTCCCCGCAGCTTAATGCTGCGGGGGTGGTGCTCGCAATTTAAGTACTGAGAGGAATGACTACTTTGAAAAAAACTAAAGAACTTCGCCCTAGACGAAGCTTTACTTACATAAAAAATAAAATGTATCGAGACAGATTTTATTACATAATGTTTCTGCCAGTATTTATAATGACGGTTATATTCTGCTACACTCCTATGCTTGGTGTAAGATATGCTTTCTATTCCTTTACACCTTTTAAGAAAAAATTTATTGGCATAGATAACTTTACTGACCTCTTTACCGGAATCAAATCCACTCAGTTTTGGCGTTCATTTTACAATACTCTATCTTTGAGCATAATTAATCTTATCCTTGCTACAGTAATTTCGGTTGTTATTGCACTTTTACTCAACGAGCTTAAATCAAAGAAATTTAAGAGTTTTACACAGACAGTTTTGTACCTGCCCCACTTCCTTTCATGGGTAGTTGTGGCATCAATATTTACGATTATTCTATCCCCTCGTGACGGATTTATAAATAATATCATTCAATTCCTTGGAGGCGAACCAGTTCACTTCCTAGTGAAAAAGCAATGGTGGACACCGGCGTATTTGTTCATTTGCCGATGGAAAGACACAGGTTGGGGCACAATCATCTATCTTGCCGCGTTATCAGGCATAAGTCCTGAGTTGTACGAAGCGGCTGAGATTGATGGGGCAGGAAAGTGGAAACAGGCACTAAAAATCACCATTCCCTCTCTCTTGCCAACGATTATGACAGTGTTTGTGCTTAACTTAGGTAAGGTCCTCAACATATTTGAGTCTGTATTTGTGCTTAAAAACGATGTTGTCACCGATGTTGCTGATGTAATAAGCACCTTTGCCTTTAGGGTAGGTATTGAACAAGCAAACTACGGAATGGGAACTGCCATTGGACTATTTAAGTCCTTTGTTGGACTTGTGATGGTCTTGGCAACAGATGCAATTAATAAAAAATTACGCGGCTCGAGCTTGCTTTAGGAGGGAGAAAGAATGAAAGAAAAATTATCCTTCAAAAAGGGCAACTGCGCACGCAGTGTGTTTAGGATATGTAACTTAACATTTATGATTATATTGATGATATCAATGCTTATTCCCTTGTTAAAGGTTCTATCGGACTCCTTGGATAAAACCACAACCTACGGAATAAACCTTTGGCCTAAGAACTTCTCCTTTGATGCATATAAAACAATTTTCACCAATGAGAACTTATATATGCCATTCTTAGTTTCCTGCTTTACAACAATTGTAGGCACATCCTTAGGTCTTATTATCACTACACTTGGCGCTTATGTGCTTAACCAGAAAGATCTTATAGGGCGTGCATTTTTATCAAGGTTTATTTTCATCACAATGATTTTTAACGGCGGATTAGTACCGACTTTCTTGGTTCTAAAGGGCTTGAGGCTTACGGACACCCTAGCTGCTGTCTTGTTGCCTTTGAGTGTCAACGTTTTTAACATGATACTTATGCGCAACTTCTTTGAGCAAGTACCGGGCAGCCTTTTCGAATCAGCTGAAATCGACGGTTGCACACCAATGCGAACATTTATAAGCATAGCGCTTCCGTTGTCACTGCCTGCCATCGCCTCAATTGGGCTTTTCTTTGCAGTGCAGTATTGGAATGAGTTTTTCAGCTATGTAATGTACATATCCACCACATCGAAATATAACTTCCAGGTCAAGCTTCGAGAACTGATAATCAACGAGCAAACGATGATGGACCCGTCAGTAATCGGCTTTGGCAACATGGTAAAAAACGCCGCAGTAATTGTGGCAATGCTCCCGTTTATGTTCATATACCCTTTCGCACAACGTTTCTTTATCACGGGTGTAACAATGGGTGCAGTAAAAGAATAGCTATATCTCCTCTTTCATAATAACTCAAAGGCTACCATCTCATTCGAGATGGTAGCCTTTGATGTCATCTCATTCGAGATGGTAGCCTTTGATGTCATTTCATTCGAGATGGTAGCCTTTGATGTCATCTCATTCGAGATGGTAGCCTTTGCTTGCAAAGGGTGGAGAAGATGGAGGGGAAAACTAAAAGCCAAAATATCGTTTGCAATTATTGTAGCTTATATCGCTTACAAGCTTGCTAAGAGAATCTAAATCATTGGGATATTCGCCCTTTTCAACCCACTCACCAAAAAGGTTACATAGTATACGGCGGAAATACTCATGCCTTGTATATGATAAAAAGCTTCGGGAGTCGGTGAGCATACCTATGAATGTCCCCAGCACACCAATGTTTGCAAGGGAGGTAAGCTGCGAAAGCATCCCTAATTTTGAGTCGTTAAACCACCATGCGCTGCCGTGTTGTATTTTACCCACCGCATCGGATGATTGGAAGCAGCCTGCCAGTGAGCAAAGCACCTCATTATCAGCGGGGTGAAGTGAATAAAGTATAGTTTTAGGCAACCTTGAATCAAGGTCAAGAGCATTTAAAAGCGACGATAGCTTTGAGGAGTCAAAGTTTGTTCTAATAGCGTCAAATCCCGTATCAGCACCAAGGCTTGAAAACATTCTATCGGAGTTATTGCGGATTGTGCCCATATGAAGCTGCATTATCCAGCCGCGCTTATGGTATTCACCGCCTA
The DNA here is from genome assembly GCA_964560565.1 of uncultured Oscillospiraceae bacterium. Classification (GTDB taxonomy): domain Bacteria; phylum Bacillota; class Clostridia; order Oscillospirales; family Ruminococcaceae; genus CAZLMF01. Next base: position 22,861 of record CAZLMF010000004.1, on the reverse strand, counting down.
AGAAAAGCAGTGCCTGCGTCTTAAACTGCGCCGCCTCATAAGGGGTAACAGAATTTCCTGCAAGAGCTTTTGCGAGGATTTCATCTAGCTCTTGCTTTGATGCTCTTGCATAAACGCAAGGGTCGATAGCGTGATCTGACACCTTGCAACCATGTGCGGCAAAGAAATCCAACCTATTGGAAAGTGCCTCGCAAAGTGTATCAAAGCAGTGAATTGAAGTGCCGGAGCATTCCTCGAGCTTTGAAATATATGTAGCAAAATCAACACGGTCAACTCCAATAGCCTTATCAGGTCGCCAAGCAGGGAGAACTGCAACCGCAAAGCTTGAATCTTTTGCAATCTGCTCGTGATATTCCAAACTATCAATAGGATCATCAGTGGTGCATATAACCTCCACGTTTGACTGCTCGATGATACCGCGTACACTCATTTTTGACTGAGAAAGCTTTTCGTTGCAAAGCTTGTAAACCTCATCAGCAGTATTGGCACTTAAAATGCCCTTGTAGTCAAAATATCGCCTTAGTTCAAGATGAGTCCAGTGGTAGAGGGGGTTGCCAATAAGCTTTGGCATGGTGCTTGCATAAGCGTAAAACTTCTCATAATCCGATGCGTTCCCTGTAATACAGTCCTCCGCAATGCCGTTTGAACGCATTGCCCTCCACTTATAGTGGTCGTCACCCAACCATAGCTCGGTAATGGTATTATACACCCTATCTTGCGCTATGTCCTTTGGGTTGATGTGGCAGTGATAGTCGATAATAGGCAGCTTCTTAGCATAGTCATGATAAAGCAGCCTTGCTGTCTCGTTGGTAAGTAGGAAGTCTCTGTTGATAAAAGCTTTCATTTCTCTGTCCTTTCAGCTAAGTTTTAGGTATTTGAAAAGGCTTACTAGGTGGTAAACCTCTCCACAAGCTCAGCGGATATCATTACTTTATTAGGAGGATTTTGCTCCTCAAATATATTGGTTAGTATTTGCACTGCCATGCCCGACATAATATCAACCTTATTGTCAATTGAGCTTAAAGGGGGATTAGTCGCCCTTGATAGTGTGGAGTTATTATAGCCGACTATTGCAAGCTCTTGTGGCACATTGACATTGTTTTCAGCCGCATACTGCATAGCACCAACAGCAAGCTCATCCTCGGAGGTGAGAATTGCCGTAATTTTCAGCCCTGAGGACAATGTGGCGCCAACGCAGTTTTTAGCTTCGTCAATATCTCTTTGGCAGCGAATCATTCTCTTATCATCTTGAGCAATTCCGCACTCCTTTAGCCCGTCAATAAAGCCCTTGCGCTTATTAAGCCCGCTTGGCGAAACGCTATCGTAAAGATACAGGAAATCAGTATGCCCCTTGGCGTTAAGTGCCTTAACAGCGGAGTAAACAGCCTCCCTATCATCGCACACAACATTATAAACCCCTGCCCCCTCAATATATCCTCCCACAGAAATGACAGGCATTTTCTCAGCAAGCTCTAGCACGCTTGGGACTGTATCACGCTCAGCAAAGCGTGAACCTATTAAAATAGCAGCATCCACCTTTTTTGCGGATAGCAGATGGAAATACTTGCGCCTATCCTTTGCATCACCGCTTACACAGCACAAAATAAGGTCATAACCATGCCTGCGAAGTTTATCCTCAAGCACGGATATCGCCCTTGCAAAGTAAAGGTCGTATATGTTTGAAACCACAACGCCGACAGTGTTCATTGTACCAAGCCCAAGCCCTCTAGCAAAGGCGTTAGGAGTGTATCCCATCTCCTCCATGACACGCAAAACCCTCTCACGGGTTTTCTTGCCAACAACTCCGTCATTAAGGACACGGGAAACTGTTGCGATTGAGACACCTGCAGCGTTCGCAATATCGTAAATGTTCATATCTTGCCTGCTTTCACTAAATAATCTGATAAAACATCGCATAAAGCACTTACATAAATTATAACGCAAACAATAAAAATTTGCAAGATAATTCACGAAAATTATTGACAAATCAGCAATTAGAGTATAGAATATTATTGTAAGAGCTTACATTAAGGAGATGATTTTGTGGAAACATTATCCCCATCTTCGCATGGGACAAAAAACTTGCCAATTCGCATTTTGCAATTCGGCGAAGGGAATTTTCTAAGGGCATTTGTTGACTACATGATTGACGAGGCTGCAAAGCAGGGAGTAGTTGACTCATCCGTTGCAATAGTCAAGCCAATACAGTATGGAAGCCTCGACCGCTTTAAGGAGCAGGGGAACTTGTTCACCCTTATCACCTCCGGACTTAGTGAGGGCAAAAGGGTGGATGAAAAGCGGATTATCCACTCGATAGCCGATGCTGTCGATGCATATGAGGATTACGAGCAGTTTATGGCTTATGCAAAAAGCCCTGATCTGCGTTTTGTGGTATCAAATACCACCGAAGCAGGGATTACACTAAACGAAAGTGATAAAATTGAGGATTGTCCGCCTATATCCTACCCTGCAAAGCTTACAAAGCTTTTATATGAGCGTTTTCGTGCTTTTGACGGGGATAGCGGCAAGGGACTATTTATCCTCCCTTGCGAGCTTATCGAAAATAACGGCTCAGAGCTTAGAAAATGCGTAATTAAAACCGCTAAAAACTGGGCATTGCCACCTGCGTTCATCCGCTGGGTGGAAAACTGTTGTGGATTTAGCTCGACACTTGTTGACCGTATAGTTACAGGCTATCCTAAAGCCAGAGAAAAATCCCTTTGGCAGGAACTTGGCTATATAGATAACCTCATGGACTGCTGCGAGCCTTTTGCCTTATGGGTAATCGAGGATAAGTCAATCGGCAAAAGCAAGCTATCAGAGGAACTTCCTCTTCATAAAGCAGGGCTACCGGTGGTGTTCACTGATGATGTTCTGCCATACCGTAACCGCAAAGTACGCATACTAAACGGCGCACATACCACAACTGTGCCTGCCGCATTTTTAGGCGGATACGATTATGTCAACCGCTGTATGGATGACAAAACCGTACTAAGCTTTATGCAAGGTGTATTGCATGAGGAGATTATTCCTACGCTGACACTACCTAAGCAGGAGCTTGAGGAGTTTGCAAAAGCGGTTAAAGAACGCTTTGAAAACCCGTTTATTGACCATGCACTGCTTTCAATCACTTTAAATAGCGTGTCAAAGTGGAAAGCAAGGGTGCTGCCGAGCATGAAGGATTATATCGCCGCCAAGAAAACACTTCCAAAGTGGATAGTATTCTCGTTTGCGGCACTCTGTGCGTTTTATTTAGGTTCAGAGTATGAAGATGGCGCACTGGTGGGCAACAGAAACGGCGAGCCCTACCTTATAAAAGACGATTGTGCAGTGCTTGCGTTTTTTGCAGGGGTTTCAGAGCAATACCTAAACGGTGTAATCGGCGCTAAGGAATATATACTTTCAATTGCGGATAACTCCACGCTTTGGGGAGAGAGTCTGCATGCAATAAAGGGCTTCACAAACCTTGCAGTGAACTACTTTAATGATATAATGAAAAATGGAAGTCTTAGCGCAATGTCAAATGTAAATGACGGTAAATAAGACGGTAAATAAAATGAATAGAAAGGTGACTGGAACATGGAAGGATTTTATTCCGCCACTAAACATGGCATAGTAAACGACGGAGTAACAAACAACACCACCGCTCTAAACGAGCTGCTTAAACAGATAGCAGGCAACGGAGGAGGAACGCTTTATCTTTCACCGGGCAGGTATTTAACCGGCAGCCTTCTTATAGGCGATAATACCACCCTGTATATCGAGGGCGGAGCGGTTATAATGGGAAGTGCTGACAAATCAGATTATCCGATGATTGACGATGATGTAATCCCCGGCTGGGGTGAACCTTCTCATAGGGGACTTATAGCGGCGCATAATGCCTCTAATATAGCTATTATAGGTCGTGGAACAATTGATGGTCAGGGGCAAAACTGGTGGTCTAACCCTAAGGGAGGCTATCGCCCACGAGCAGTTGAGCCTATTAGCTGCGATAACGTACTGATTCGAGATATTACAGTCATCAACTCCCCCATGTGGACACTTCATCCCCTTTGCTGCAACAATGTCACCATTGATGGTGTGACCATTAAAAACCCTGCAAACTCACCTAATACTGACGGGATTAACCCTGAAAGCTGTTCAAATGTACATATTTCCAACTGCCATATAGATGTTGGCGATGATTGCATTACCTTAAAATCAGGCAGGCAGGACGACAACTTCCGCCGTTTGCGCCCTTGCGAGAATATAACCATCACAAACTGTACCATGCTAAACGGTCATGGCGGTGTTGTAATTGGTAGTGAAATGTCAGGTGGCGTTCGCCATGTGACTATATCAAACTGCGTATTTAACGGTACAGATAGAGGTATCCGCATAAAAACCCGCCGTAAGCGTGGAGGAACTGTTGAGGACATAAGAATCTCGAACATCATTATGACCGATGTATTTTGCCCCCTTGTGCTAAATGGCTTTTATATGTGTGACGCATCAGCCGATGATATGTCACTGTTCACAAAGGAGAAGCTGCCTATAAATGATGGCACACCTGCGTTTAAGGATATTTACATTTCCAATATTACCGCTCGTGATGTCCATGCTTGCGCACTTTTTGTCTATGGCATACCTGAATCTCCTGTGCAGGGGCTTCACATCAATGATTTCCATGTCAGTATGAAAAAAGGCGAGGTTGAGCCTCGGCAGGCAGCAATGATACATGGTCTTGCCCATATGGCAAAGGCAGGGATAAAGCTTACAAATGTGGAGGATGTGACGTTAAACAATATTCACGTTGACCTTGATAAAGCAGATAATCCCCTTCATATAGACAGCTCAAAGGACGTTAATGTCTTGGGGCTTTATGCAAGGAATGTACCAGAAAACGCTGAAATTCGCATAGAAAATTGCGAAAATGTCAACCTAAGTGAGTGTAGAAATATTCGTGTGAACGAGATAAACTAGCAAGCAGATAAGGGGTAATAAAATGCAGAAAAAATGCAAGATTGCACTGGTTGGACTTGGTGGCTATGGAGGCTTTTATATAAGGATAATGACTCAGCAGCTCGATAGCTCAAGCTTTGAGCTTGTAGGAGTGATAGACCCTTATGCAAAGGCGGCTCCAAGCTATGCGACAATTGTGGAGCTTAATGTGCCTGTTTTTGACACCTTGCAGGAGTTTTATAAAAAGGGCACTGCTGATCTTGTAATAGTCAGTACGCCTGTCACGCTGCATAAAGAACATGCAATGATCGCCCTAAATAACGGCTCTAATGTGCTATGCGAAAAGCCTATTGTGCCGACGCTTCAAGATGCGCAGGAGCTTCATGAAACCGCAATAAAATGCGGTAAAATGCTTGCTATCGGCTTTCAGTGGTCATTTTCCGAGGTTATGACAAAAATCAAGGAGGATATGGCAAAGGGCGATTTTGGCAAGCCCCTTGAATTTTCAACTATGGTTTCGTGGTGCCGTGCAAGGGATTACTACCAAAAGGGTTGGACAGGGCATGTTAAATCAGTTAAAGATGGGCAATGGCTGCTCGACTCGATAGTATCTAATGCGACTGCTCATTATCTGCATAATATGCTCTTTCTACTGGGGGATAAGCCTGATAGCGCTATGGAGATAGCGCAGTGTGATGCCGCTATTTACAGGGCAAATTCAATCGAAAGCTTTGACACTTGCTTCTTGCGTGGGAAAACTGAGAACGGAGTTGGCATATCATACTGCGTTGCTCACCCCACCTATGTTAACCGTGAGCCTAAACTGCGCTATCGCTTTGAAAATGCTGATATAACCATGAATGTAGAGGATGAAAACTCTATCGTAAGAGCGTACTTCAAGGATGGAACTGTGCGTGAATACGGTAATCCGCAAACCGATGCAGATAAAGCCTTTAAGCTTACAAAAACCATTGCAGCCATAAACGGAGAGGGCGAAATACCCTGCAATGCCCTTACCTGTATACCGCATTTGCGTGTGTCCAATGCGCTGTTTGATATGGTTGACATAATCGACTACCCAAAGGAGCTTGTTCACGTAGATGAAGACAGAAACCTAATCTATGTTGATGGAGTTTATGAGGCGTTGCTGGAATGCTTTGAGCATTCTAAGCTTCCAAGTGAGCTAGGAGCGGACTTTGCAAAAGAAGAAACCCATATGGATTTGCGTGGCTATAACAGTTTTAGTGGGGAAAGGCTTGAAAGAGCAAGGGAGGAAAAATGAAGATTTGTGTTGTAGGGTGCAGTGGGCATTTCGGGCATGTAGTCGATGACATTGCAAAGGGAAAAGAGCATGTACTATTAGCATATTCAACCGCCTGTGAGGAAGACAATATGGAAAAGCTTGAACTAAAGCTTTCCTCTCTTGGGCTATCTGCAAAAAAGTATAGTGATTACAAGGAAATGCTAAACATTGAGCGCCCCGATATATGCGTTGTAGATAGTGTATTTTACACTCACGCAGTTGTGGCGGAATATGCATTAAGCCTTGGCATAAATACCTACTGCGAAAAACCCGTTGCGTTTGATTTGCAGGAGCTTGAATCCCTCTCAAAAGCGTGCAACGCCTCAACGGCTACCTTTTGGGCAATGCAAACTGCAAGGTATAATCCGTGGTTTTATACAGCGAATAAGCTTATTAAAGCAGGAGCTGTGGGGAAAATCCGTATGCTAAACGGTCAGAAATCCTACAAACCTGGCATACGTCCCGACTTCTACAAAAACCGAAGCACTTACGGCGGCACTATTCCGTGGGTTGGTATTCATTCAATTGACCTTATAAATCACTTAGCAAATGAGCCCGTTAAGACGATTTATGCCCAGCAATCAAGCGTTGATAATAACGATTGCGGCGACCTTGAAATGACAGGCTTAATAAACCTTAGCCTTGCAAATGACATAATCGCCAGCATCAATATTGACTTTTACCGCCCAAACACAGCCCCCACCCACGGCGATGATAGAATAAGAGTGGTTGGCACTAAGGGTGTATTAGAGGTTAGAAACAGCAGGATATTCCTTATAGATGCAAATGGTGAATCCGAACAGGAAGTACAGCCCTCACCTGGGATATGGCAATCCTTTGTATCGGCTTGCAAGGGCGAGAGACAAGGGGAAATTACCGCTGAAAGCTCCCTATACTCAACGAGGATTGCACTGCTTGCAAGGCAATCCGCCGACACAAACAGTATAATTACGGTGAAAGATTATGAATAACTACATAAAGCTAAATGAGCAGGATAATGTTGTAGTTGCCCTGCGCGATTTGCAAGCAGGGGAGAAAATCAGCAGCATTACTCTTTTAGATAGCATAAAACAGGGACATAAGCTTGCTGTCCGTGACATTAAGATAGGCGAAAACATAGTAAAATATGCCTTCCCAATAGGTCATGCAACTGCCGATATTTTAGCAGGTCAGCATGTACACACCCACAACCTTAAAACTAATTTAGGTGAGCTGCTAAGCTATACCTATACGCCAGATGTACCCCATGCACCTACTCAAACACCCTACACATTTAAAGGATATATGCGTGAGGACGGTAGAGCAGGCACACGCAATGAGGTATGGATAATACCGACTGTCGGCTGTGTAAATAAGGTAGCAGAGAGCTTAGCCGCAAAAGCGAACTCACTTTATGAGGGCAAATGCGACGGAGTGTATGCATTCTCACATCCCTATGGCTGCTCACAGCTAGGTGATGACCACGACAATACTCGCAAGCTCCTTGCGTCCCTTGCACTTCACCCAAATGCAGGGGGCGTGCTTATACTGGGACTTGGTTGTGAAAACAACCGCATTGACGAGCTTATTCCTGTGCTTGGGGATTTTGACAGGGACAGGATTCGCTTTTTAAACTGTCAAGATGTAAATGACGAGCTTGAGGCAGGAATGGCGGAGCTTGAGAAACTTGTCAGCTACGCATCGCAGTATAAGCGAAGCGAGTTACCCGCATCAAAGCTTGTGGTGGGATTAAAATGCGGTGGCTCTGACGGATTTTCGGGCATTACTGCAAATCCACTTGTGGGGCGTTTTTCCGATAAGCTTATCGCACAGGGCGGAACAAGCATATTAACTGAAGTGCCTGAAATGTTCGGCGCTGAAACCCTTCTGTTAAATCGCTGTATAAATGAGCAGGTATTTGACCGTGCGGTGGAAATGGTAAATGGCTTTAAGGAGTACTTTATCCGCCACAATCAGACTATATATGAAAACCCCTCACCCGGCAATAAAGACGGAGGGATTTCAACCCTTGAGGATAAATCCTTAGGCTGCACCCAAAAGGGCGGCAGCTCCGCCGTTGTTGATGTCATAGATTATGGGCATATGATTAGCAAGCCCGGGCTTAACCTACTTAGTGCGCCGGGCAATGACCTTGTTGCATCAACTGCCCTATGTGCGGCAGGTGCGCAAATTGTCCTCTTTACCACAGGCAGGGGGACACCCTTTGGTTGTCCTGCGCCTACAATAAAAATTGCAAGCAATAGTGGGTTATACAATAGCAAAAGCAACTGGATGGATTTTGACGCAGGCAGAATGCTAACAGAGGACAACAAGGCAGTTGCAGAGGATTTTTATAGCTATGTACTTGATGTTGCTAGTGGCAAGCAAACCAAAAGCGAGCTTGTAGGCTACCGTGAAATTGCCATTTTTAAGGATGGAGTTACATTATAAGATTGAAAGGAATGACGCTACTTGGAAAAGGTTTTAGAGCAGATTGCCCAAATAGGGATTGTCCCTGTAATTAAGGTGGAGGATATTTCCCTTGCAGTGCCTCTTGCAAAGGCGCTTATAGATGGTGGGATAAACTGTGCTGAGGTTACATTTCGTGCCGAGGGAGCAGATAAAGCAATTGAGGCAATGAGTAATGCTTATCCCGATATGATTATCGGTGCAGGTACTGTGCTTACACTAAAGCAGGCAGATGACGCAGTTGCAGCAGGTGCAAAATTTATCGTATCACCAGGATTTAATCCTAAAACCCTTGAGCACTGCCAAAAGATAGGTGTACCAATGACACCGGGCTGTATCACCCCCAGCGAAATTGAGCTTGCAATTGAAATGGGGCTTGATGTAATCAAGTTTTTCCCTGCTGAGCAGGCAGGGGGACTTGCCATGCTAAAAGCACTTAGCGGGCCATTCCCGCAGCTGCGCTTTATGCCAACAGGGGGAATAAGTCTTTCAAACCTAGGAGAGTATTTGTCATTTTCAAAGGTAATCGCTTGCGGAGGCAGCTTCATGGTCAAGGAGGAGTTCATTAAGAACCGCCAGTGGGATAAGATAACCGAGCTTTCACGTCAAGCAGTCGAGTGCTGTAAAAATGCAAGGAGGTCATAAAATGAAAAGAGTAGTCACATTCGGCGAAATCATGCTGCGCTTAGCTCCAATGGGTTATTTGCGCTTTTTCCAAAATGATACTATGCAGGCAACCTTCGGTGGGGGAGAAGCAAACGTTGCAGTTTCCCTTGCAAACTATGGGCTTGATGCGGCATTTGTCACCAAGCTTCCTAAAAACGACATAGGGCAGTCCGCTATAAACGGGCTTCGATACTTTGGCGTGGATACCTCCCTTATTACAAGGGGAGGGGAGCGAGTGGGAATCTACTACCTAGAAAAAGGCGCTTCACAGCGCCCCTCGAAAGTCATATACGACCGCGCATACTCCGCAATTGCTATGGCTTCACAGGAGGATTTTAACTGGGATGAAATATTTAAGGGAGCGGATTGGTTCCACTTCACAGGCATTACTCCTGCCCTTGGCGAGAACGTTGCGCAAATATGCCTTACCGCCTGCCAAAAGGCAAAGAAAAAGGGAATAACCATAAGCTGTGATCTAAACTACCGCAAAAACCTTTGGACTACCAAGCAAGCAGGAGAAACAATGGGCAAGCTCATGCCCTATGTTGACGTTTGCATTGCAAATGAGGAGGACGCCGATAAGGTATTTGGAATCAAGGCGGACAATACTGATGTAAGCGGTGGAAAACTTTCCCATGACGGATATAGGAGTGTTGCGCAAAAGCTAAAGGAGCGCTTTGGCTGTAAGTATGTAGCAATCACCCTGCGTACTTCAATTTCAGCAAGTGACAATAAATGGGCAGCAATGCTTTACGACGGCGAAAATTACAACTTCTCTAAGGAGTACGATGTACGGATAGTTGACCGTGTAGGCGGAGGCGACAGCTTTGGCGCAGGACTTATCTACGGGCTTACTAGTGGCATGGACAGCTCGCAGGCACTTGAGTTTGCCGTTGCGGCATCATGCTTGAAGCACACCGTTGAAGGCGACTACAATAGAGTAGGAGTCGCAGAAGTTAATGCTTTAGCATCGGGTGATGGTTCAGGAAGAGTGCAAAGATAAAAGATAAAAGATAAAAGATACAAATAATGTAATTGCCCTAATTGTGGTTTTTTCGACTGCGATTAGGGCAATTTATATTTACATAACCGTTAAAAATAAAACCTAGTAAAAAGGTTAGAAACATTTAGAGCTTATGTTATCACGCTTTGCTAATATTTCATATTGACAATACCCTATATAAGTGATATGATTATTTAAAGTATTTTCCCCACAATGGACATGTAAAATTTTCTCAGGGTAAGGAAGTATTCAATGAAAAAAACACTGGCATTAATATTATTTGTTGTTCTTTCAATTCCCATACTCACCTCATGCACAGTAGGCTCTGCTGCTTTATTTACGCATCCGGCTGATATGGGTTATGAGTATAGCGTTATATACAACGCAATGGGTGGAACAATCAATACATTAGAAAAAAGATCGGCATTTTATGCTGAGGATTCCCTTATATATGAGCCTCAAGGTTCCGCAGGTATGCTTGTAACCCCTAAAAACGGCAGCAAGGTGCTTGTCGGTTGGTTCACTGCCTATGAGGAGGATGCTGACGGTACAATTCATGTCAAGCCCGAAGATCAATGGGATTTTGACACGGATAGAATCAGCAAAGAGCTTGCCATTCCTCTGCAAAACACCAGCGATTCAGAGAATGAGCAATATGTTATCAACCTCTATGCTTATTGGATTGAAAGCCCTACGATTGAGTTTGTTGACGCCGACAATCATGATGAAGTGCTCCTAAAGTGGAACCCCACCATAGGTAAGCCTATCGAGCGTCCAACCACCACCGAACCTAAAAAATTCGGCTATACGCTTCTCGACTACTACCTCGATGAGGAGACCACAGAAAAGGTCACATGGGGCAGGGATGGTTTATCAATCGACGAAATTGTTGAAGGTACTGCCGAGTCATCTACTATTACTGTATACTGCAAATTTATTGAAGGCGACTACACAAGAGTACGCTCAATTTCTGAGCTTGAAAAAATCAAGGACAATCTAAGCGGCAGCTATATACTTGCCAACGACTTAGATTTTGACGGCAGGAAATGGGAAAATACTTTGAAAGAGTTTACTGGTACATTACTTGGGAATGGATATACTATTTCCAATATGACTATAAATGCTCTGAACAGAGCCGCAGGCGTATCCGCGATTCAAAACAAGGAAGTTTCCTTTGGACTTTTCAGCACACTAAACGCAGCTAAGATTTCCGATTTAAACTTCAAGGATATTACGCTTCAGATTGACAGCAAATCAAACTCAGCTATTGCAATCGGCGCTCTTGCAGGCAGAACAAAATCCTCCACCATTACTAATTGCACGGTGGATGGGTTGGAGCTTAAATCCACAGCCCCAAGCAATGTAGACGTCACAGCGGCAGCTTTGGCAGTGACCGACAACAGCAATAACTTATCTGACATTATTATTGAAGGCACAACCTCTGACGGACTTAATACAACAGGAACTACTCTTGTTGACCTGACAAAGTAACTAAAAGCTTATAATTAATGCTCAAAAGCATTTGATTATAGAATATGGAGGTTTTATTATGAAAGGATTTAGAAGAGCTCTTGCACTTTTCCTTAGTGTTGCTATGATGTTCTCCGTTGCAGCGTGCAAAAACGGCGAAGATATCAGCGATGCAAGCGATAAGTCGCAAATATCCAGCGGCGATACAAACGGTGACGGACTTGCTCTTACACCCGATGTAAACGACTATCCCGCAAACAGGAGAGATGGTGATGCCGAGCGTACCAACGCAAACGCTACACAGCCTCTTGTTATAAGCACACTTACACTTGATGGTAAGTTCAGCCCATTCTTTAGCACAGGTGCTACAGACCGTGACGTTTATTCACAGACTCAGATTACTCTTATAGGCAATAACGAGTTTGCAGAGCCTGTTGCAGGTGTTGATGAGCCAGTTTTAGCTTATGACTACACCATGACGGTTGCTGAAGACCAGTCCGAGACCACATACGAGTTTGTCTTAAAGAGCGGTGTTAGATTTAGCGACGGACAGCTTGTAAATGCTGATGACGTACTTTTTAACCTATACATGTACCTAGACCCGCAGTATGACGGTTCATCAACCCTTTACTCCATGGCAATCAAGGGCTTAACCTCATACAGAAACCAGGTTGCTGATGAGTCACAGGCTGAGAGCAAGGCAAAGGAATTTGCTGATAATGCTCAAGCTGCTGTTGATGCTGCTTTAGCAGGCAACGATGCTGATACTCTTGAGAAAATCTGGACCACAGTAGGAAACAATATTACTGCTGATTCAACTGATTTACTTGCTTACGTTGCAGCAGGCTACACTCTTGCAGATTTCGGTGTTGCAGCTGAATTCCCAGAGGATATGCCTACTGATATGACAATAGCTGGTTACTACGGTGCTGTTACTTACGCTGATGGCGCATACGTTTTCGATGAGTCCACAGGACTTAATAACGAAGGCGTTGCAGGCTATAAGGAAGAGGATTATGTAGCAGGAACACTTGCTTTTGTTAAGGCTACAATGACTCCTGAGGAATTCGATGGAGGCTTCGGCTGGACAGCTGTAGATGACACAGTTACACAGGTTTCAAATGAGTTTAGAGATACTTTCCTTGAGGAAAACAAGGGAACAGTTAAGAGCGTTAACGGTATCAAGAAGGGTCTTAAGCTTTGCGACGACGATGTAGTTCGTGAGACAATCACAGTTACAATCGACGGCGTTGACCCTAAGGCAATTTGGAACTTTGGATTTGAAATTGCTCCTATGCATTATTATGCAGGGCAGGAGCGTCATGATCAGGCTAATGGAACCGACTACTTTGGTGTTGATTTCTCAAGCGCTGCATTCATGAATGAGGTTAAGAGCCTTAACGGACTACCAATGGGCGCAGGTCCATACAAGGTAACTGACGCTAAGGGCAGCGAGAGCCCAACTGCTGACGGCTTCTATGATGCTGGAACAGCTTATCTTGTTGCTAACGACTACTACCTAATGTCAGCTCCTAAAATTAAGTATATAAGATTTAAGACTATTGCAAGCGGTTCTGAGATGGATTCAGTTAAAACTGGCGAGGTTCACTATTCTACACCTCAGGCTAGTTCAACATCCATCAACCTAATCAGCTCAGATGCTGAATACTCACACCTAAACTACTTCCTAGTTGACTACCTTGGCTATGGATACATTGGAATAAATGCCGAGATTATCAAGGATCTCAATGAGAGACGCGCAATTATGTCAGCTATGAATATTGAGCTTACACTTAACAACTACCCAGGCGGACTTGCAGAGGTTATTCATAGACCTATGAGCAAGGTTTCATGGGCATATCCACAGGATGCACAGGCAAGGTATCCATATGACGCAACCGGTGAAACATCAAAGCAGCTATTCCTAGATGCTGGTTACCAGGAGAAGGACGGCAAGATTGTTGACGCAGCAGGTAATGCTTTGACATACACCTTCACATTGCCTTCATCCGCTGATTCTCACCCTGCTGGACATGTGTTCCTAGACACCAAGGAAGTTTTAGAGAAGATTGGTGTTACAGTTAACGTTGAAGTTGATGATGGACTACTAAACAAGCTCAACGAAGGTATAATTGCTGTTTGGGCTGCTGCATGGCAGGCTACCATTGACCCCGATATGTTCCAGGTTTACTACTCAGACGCAACTGAAAACTCAGCGTTGTCACCTAAGAGCTATGGCTTGTTCAACCTATTTGAGAAGGGTACTGACGAGGAGAAGCAGATTCTTACTGAGCTAAATGAAGCTATCCTTCAGGGCCGTAAATCACTAAACGTAGACGAGAGAAAGCCTATTTACTCAAAGGCTCTTGATTTGGTAATGGATATAGCTGTTGAGCTGCCAACATATCAGAGAAAAGAAATGTTTGCATTCAACAAGGAAGTTATCGATGAGACCTCATTACTGGATGCCTCCAAAATCACTCCTTACAAGGGGCCTTTGGCAGAAATCTGGAATGTAAGCCTACTTGGCGAATAATCTTAGCATAGAAATTTAAAATATAATGATGAAGTGGGCCGTGAGGGCTTTAGACCAAAGCCCCCACGGCTTCATTTTTTAAGGGTGGGGAGCGCAAAATGGGTAAATATATCATTAAAAGAGTGTTATTGGCTCTTCTTATCCTGCTTGGGGCGTCAATAATAATCTATTTTCTTGTTCGTTTAATGCCTGCTGACTATATTGATCAGCAAACATCCGCGCAAAGGCAGCAAGGGCTACTTACAGATGCAGACGTACAGCGCATGAAGGATTTGTACGGCATTGGTGACAGCAGCTTCTTTGGCATAATTGGCAGTTATGTTGATTGGCTTGGCAATTTGCTTAGAGGCGACTTAGGTATCTCATTCGTTTATGGCCGTCCTGTGCAGGAGGTTATATATAAGTATATGTGGATTTCCTTTGCGATTTCAGCAGTCGCTATGGTGTTCCAGTTTATCATTGCAATTCCTTTGGGAATTGTAGCGGCAACAAAACAATACGGGCCAATTGACTATACAGTAACAGTGCTTGCGATGATGGGTATTTCGTTACCGTCGTTTTTCTTCGGGGCTCTGCTGATAAATTTCTTCTCGATAAAGCTCGGGTGGTTTCCACTCCTCGGGCTAAATGATGATACGCAAATGCTCATGGGATTTCAACGATTCTTTGATCAAGTCCATCACTTAGTGCTGCCGATGATTACGCTAGTGGTGCTGTCCATAGGTGGGCTAATGCGCTATACTCGAACAAATATGCTCGAGGTTCTTAATTCTGACTATATTCGTACTGCTAGGGCAAAGGGCTTGTCTGAGCATACGGTTATCTATAAACATGCTTTTAGAAATACACTAATCCCTCTTGTAACAATGTTTGCAGGAATCATACCGGGACTTTTCGGAGGCGCTATGATTACTGAGAGCGTTTTTGCGATTCCTGGTATTGGCTATACAGCGTATAAAGCTGTGCTAGCGGCAGATATTCCTTTCGTAATGGGCTACAATATGTTTTTAGCGGTGCTAACTGTCTTAGGAACTTTAATTTCCGACATTTTGTATTGCGTAGTCGATCCAAGAGTAAAACTAAGATAGGAGGGTTAAAATGCAAGATAATAACGAAAGCGTACATGTTTCCGAAGCGGAGCTTGTTCTGCCAAACGATGAGTTTTCTAATGAGCCAAGTCATTTTGACTCGATAAAGGTACTATCGCCGACGGGAATGGTAATCAGGCGCTTTTTTAGAAGTAGGTTATCATTATTTGGACTGGCTATATTAATTACACTTTTCCTATTTTGTTTTGTGGGGCCGCTTTTTGTCCCGTACGGTGAGACGGAAATATTCACAATACCAACCGTTCAAAAAATTGCTGCAAAGGATCAATTTGTTGGCGTGGATGGGCAGACATATATATATTATGATGTATCCGAAAACTTCAATATTTTCAAAGCCGCTCCTTCAAAGGAACACTGGCTTGGAACAGACCCTAACGGCATGGACGTTTTTGTACGCCTTATGTACGGCGGTAGAATTTCTCTTACAATAAGCTTTATTGTTGTGTTTCTTGAAACTATTATCGGCGTTTTTCTGGGCGGTATTGCAGGATATTTCGGCAAATGGGTTGACACACTAATAATGAGAATTGTCGATATATTCAACTGCTTGCCCGGCATGCCGATACTGCTCATTGCATCAGCAATTTTGAGAGCTGTACCTGTTGAGGTTATTCCGGCAGACAACAGGATATATTGGCTAATGGGCATACTGACATTATTTGGGTGGTCGGGAGCCGCAAGGCTTGTAAGAGGGCAAATCCTTTCCCTAAGGGAGCAAGAATTCATGCTTGCAGCTGAAGCGACAGGAATTACTGCCAGCAAGAAAATTGTTAAGCATCTAATTCCAAACGTTATGCCTCAGTTGATAGTTTCCATGACACTTGGCTTGGGCAGCGTAATTTTATACGAGGCAACACTGTCATATCTAGGGCTTGGAGTTCAAATTCCAAAGGCGGCATGGGGCACAATGATTTCCCTTGCAGACCCTTCAAAGGGACAGGAGATTTTGGCGTACTTCCCCAACCTATGGGTACCGGCTGGAGTTTTGATTGTATTAACTGTTCTTGCATTTAACTTTGTCGGCGATGGACTTCGCGACGCATTCGACCCGAAGATGAAGCGTTAGCATATAACAGTTAGCAATTAGTAGGGAGATATTATGAGTAAGCAAAATAAAAATCAATATATAGACATCAAAGAGCTGCGTCAAACAATCAAGCAAAACAAAAAAACATTAAGGGAACTTGAAGCGAGAAAAAAAAGAAGGAATGTCGCTGAAAGTGAATACCTCACACAGATGAACAATCCCGTGAATGTTGTTGAGTTTGATGATTTGCACACCTACTTCTTCACGGATGCAGGTGTTGTAAAGGCAGTTGATGGAGTAAGTTTTGATATTCCGAAGGGCAGCACTGTCGGTGTTGTCGGTGAATCGGGTTGCGGAAAAAGTGTTACATCGCTTTCAGTTATGCAGCTTTTACAAGCACCGCAAGGGCAAATAGTAAGCGGCGCAATTAGGTATAACAGCGGCGATAAGGTTTACGACATCACAAAGATACCATCGAATAAGATGCTTGATATCCGAGGCAAGGAAATCGCAATGATTTTCCAAGAGCCTATGACAAGCTTAAATCCAATTTTCACAATTGGTTATCAGCTCGATGAAACCACATTACTGCACATAGACAGTGCTACAAAGGAATCAGCTAAGGCGCGCTCAATAGAGATGCTCGACTTAGTAGGAATTGCACGCGCAGCGGAAGTTTACGACAGCTATCCCCACGAGCTCTCAGGAGGCATGAGGCAAAGGGTAATGATTGCAATGGCACTTTCATGCAATCCGAACCTTATCATTGCCGATGAGCCAACAACTGCACTTGACGTTACAATTCAAGCGCAAATCCTTGAGCTTTTAAGAGATATAAAAACTAAAATTAACAGCAGCATTATGCTTATAACACACGATTTAGGTGTTGTAGCTGAAATGTGCGATTATGTAGTGGTAATGTATGCAGGCAGAATCGTTGAGAAGGGAACTGCGGAGGAAGTGTTTTTACATCCCTCACACCCCTACACTATTGGACTCATGAAGAGTAAGCCTGTGGTAAACAAAAAGATTGACAGGTTATATAGCATACCCGGTCAAGTGCCAAACCCAATAAAAATGCCTAATTACTGCTACTTCAGAGACCGCTGTGAAAAACGAATGAAGAAATGCGCCGGGGAGTACCCTGAGCTGTTTCAACTTTCACCTACTCATTTTGCGGCATGCTACCTCTGCGATAGTGGAAAGGAAGGTGAAAAGTAGTGGCTGAAATATGTTTATCAGTAAAAGACCTCAAAAAGTATTTCACACTTTCAACTAACTTTTTCGGCAAGCCTACCTCTGTTCTTAAAGCAGTGGACGGCATATCCTTTGACATAGAACAGGGAAAAACCTTTGGACTGGTGGGCGAGTCAGGTTGCGGCAAAACTACTGTTGGCAGAAGTCTTCTGCGGCTTTATGACATTGATGGCGGCACTGTTGAATTTAACGGAGTTGATTTGGCTAAGCTAAGCACAAGGGAGCTTAGGGAGCTACGCCCTCAAATTCAGATTATTTTTCAAGACCCATATTCAAGTTTAAGCCCAAGATTGCCTGTCGGCGAAATTATAGGTGAAGCGGTTAGACAACACAAAATTGTCCCCAAAAAGGAATATAAGCAATACATTCAGAAAATTATGTCCGACTGCGGACTGCAGCCTCAGTATTACGAGCGTTACCCCCATGAGTTTTCAGGTGGTCAGCGTCAACGTATTTGCATTGCAAGAGCGTTAGCGCTTAACCCTAAGTTTATAGTCTGCGATGAGCCTGTTTCCGCACTGGACGTGTCAATTCAAGCTCAGATTATTAACCTGCTAGATGACTTACAGGAGAAATATAACCTAAGCTATCTTTTCATCTCTCACGACCTTTCGGTTGTTGAGCATATATCCGATGACGTGGGTGTTATGTATCTTGGCAGTATGGTTGAAGTTGGGCCTAAGGAGAAAATTTTTGCAAATGCGCTACATCCGTATACAAATGCGTTGTTAAGCGCAGTGCCAGTGCCAGATCCTACGGTTAAGATGAACAGAGTGGTTTTACAGGGAGATCTACCTTCCCCGGCGAATCCCCCTAAGGGATGCAAATTCAGCACACGTTGCCCGAATTGCATGGAAATTTGCAAGGTAAATGAGCCGGAGCTTCGAGAAATCGAGCCTGGGCATAAGGTTGCTTGCCATTTGCACAATGACAAGCCTGATTTAAGTAAGCAATAGGAATGATTATGAAAAGCAAAGAGAAAAAGAAGAAAAAACAAATCATTGATGATGGCAGAACAATATCTAATATGAATGTAGAGGGCTTTAAGTGGTACACCTCCCAAAAGGAGCAATCCGCAAGAAGCAAAGGCGAAAAGCTAAACCTTACATTTAAGGAGAGAATGGCTATTGTCTTTGGGGCATACATTGCCTTTTTGCGCCCATTCCTAATTCTACTTGCCACTTTTGGCATCTTAATTCTTATAATGTATTTTTGGCTTTCATAGCTTTTATGTGATTTTAACTGCTCACTTGTGCTTGCAAGAGAGCAGTTATTTTCGAGCTTATGGGAATAGATTTTTCGATAAAAATGAAATTTCTGCATTGACAAGCTTATACCCATATGATATAATTTGATGGTGCCAAAAACCCATATGGTTTCATAGGCATTAGGTTACTGGGGTGTAGCCAAGCGGTAAGGCAGTGGACTCTGACTCCACCATTCCGAGGGTTCAAATCCTTCCACCCCAACCAGCGTGACGCTGGACCCGTTACGCACAGGGTTCAGCGTTATTTTTATGTCAACTTTTCCACAATAAACACTATAGTTGGGAGGTCATTATGCCAAGTTATAAAGGAATAATCAGCACCCTTGCTGCGATATTATTTGTGGTAGTTATCTTTGGTATTGTATATATTTTAAAAACAGATCGCGACAACAGTGAAAACTCTTCATCTGACTCCATATCCAGCACTACTTCAACGACCACAACAACCACTGCTACCACCACAACAACAGAAACCACCACCCAAACAACCACAACAACGCAAGCTACCACGACTTTTGAGCGTGACCCAGAAATAGATGATCTCATCGGTGACGTGGAAAAGGACAACGAATGGGCTCTTTTCCTAATAAATACTGACAACCCTTTACCTGACGATTTCAACCTTGAAACTACATACATAGAAAATGACCGCTCACTTGATTCCAAAGTTGCGCCTTACTACCTTGTAATGCAAAGGGCGGCAAAGCGTGATGGTTTGGATTTGCTTTTAATTGGCGGCTACCGCACCATTGAGCATCAGCGGTATAACTATAACAACAGGGTAAATCAGCTTATGGAGCAAGGTCACAGCTATGATGAGGCATATAGGCTTGCAGGTTTAGAGTACGCACTCCCTGGTTGCAGTGAACATAACGGAGGCGTGGCTGCCGATATTACGGGCAATGCGTGGTATTGGAACAATATGAGCAACCTTCTGGGCTTTGATCAAACACCTGAGTTCGACTGGCTGATTGAAAACTGCTATAAATATGGCTTTATCCTGCGCTATCCCGAGGGCACAACCGATATCACAGGAATTATGTACGAGGCATGGCATTATCGCTTTGTTGGCGTTTATCATGCCACGAAAATTACCGAGCTTGGCATAACCCTTGAGGAATATATAGCAACCCTTGAAAATTAAAAAAATAAAGGGTCGCCACATGGCAACCCTTGAGCTTTTACTCTGTGCAAACGCTGAAAAAACCAAATATCAGTACAGAGTTGAAAGCTTAGTCATATTATATCCCTTATGAAAAGTATTATTCAAAGCTATATATACTAAATTATAAAATTAGCTTGCATTATTATTACAAGCATGATATAATTACAAAGATAAAAGCATGTTAAATTTCCACATATGGAGGAGAATTATGAGCATACTAGAAATAATCGCAGGTGCATTGCTTATCTTAGCGGGCATAGCAATAATATTGGTTGTACTTCTGCAGGAAAGCAAGCAACAGGGCATGTCCTCTGCAATACAAGGCGGAGCGAATGAGTCCTTTTATCAGCACAATTCAGGACGTACAAAGGAAGCAAGGCTTGAAAAGGTCACTAAAGGTTGTGCGGTGGCATTTTTTCTTGTTACCCTTGCAGTCAATATCGTTGCGCTGTTTTAGATTAAGCAATATAACCCCTGCCTTTGGCGGGGGATTATTTTTTTAAGGAAAACAAAGTAGAGGAAAAGTGAACCTTGGTATAGAATATTTCACTTGAGAGGTAAAATTTATGAGCGGTAAGAGCAAAAGTAAAATTGAAAAGAATAGTGGAAAGCGACCTTTTAAAAAACACCCGCTGAAGAAGATAAACCCTGCACTTAAAAGCTTTGGGGGTATTTCTGCAAAGGTTGTAAGGCTTGCGAGAACCTTTGGATTTGTGCGCAGATTAGATGACGAAACAGATATGTTTGTATCAGGGCGTAATTTACTCGGCGCTATGGTAGGTGACGAGGTTTTAGTAAAACTTCAGCCTCAACAAGGCGAGAAGCCCGAAGGCAAGGTTATTGAAATCACAAAGGAAGCTCCAATCACCTTTAGTGGTGTTATAATTGACGCTGATGACGGTGGGAAGCTCATTCAGCCTGACAACATTGCTCCTTTTCCTATGGCAATAGAAAAGGATGGACTTGGCGGCGCAAAAACAGGGGACAAAGTGCTTGCTGAAATTTCAAAGAGGGGTACAAACCACTCAGCTCATAGGGCAAACATTATCCGTATTCTAGGGGATTCGAATAGGGCGAGCATTTGTGCGCTTGCGCTTGCGGAAACTTCCGGTGTGACACCTAACTTCTCAAATCAAGTCAAGGATGAAGCGAGATTATTGCAAAAGCGCGGGATTACAGATACGGACTTAATTGGGCGGTTGGATTTGCGTGGTGAGCTAATATTTACAATCGATGGTGCAGATTCAAAGGACCTAGATGATGCAATTTCCATTTCTCGAAATCAACGTGGGTATAAAGTGGGCGTTCACATAGCTGATGTTTCGCATTATGTTACTAAAGGCAGCGAAATTGATGCCGAGGCATTTGAACGTGGTACAAGTGTTTATTTTGCTGATAGAGTAGCGCCGATGCTGCCTCCTGAGCTTTCAAACGGGATATGTTCACTTAATCCCGGCGAGGACAGGCTTGCGATTTCAGCTATTATGAATGTTGATAACGACGGAATTATGCTTGATTATTGCTTCACTAAAAGTGTAGTTCGCACCTGCGTTAGAGGTGTTTACAGCGAAGTTAATGCACTACTTATGGATGAAGGAAGCGATGAACTTCAAGCAAAATATGCCCCTGTTTTGGACAGCTTGAAAATAGCCAATGAGCTTGCTGATATTTTGGCAAAGAATAAGCTTAATAGAGGCGCACCTGTTTTTGGCGAGAACGAGAGTAAGCTTATTATGAATGAAGAAGGCGTTTGTATCGGAGTCGAGCCTAGACAACGTGGCAAAAGCGAAATGATTATTGAAGAACTCATGATACTAGCAAATCAAGCTGCGGCTACTCTTGCAAGAGATGAGGAGTTGCCCTTTGTATACCGTGTTCACGAACAGCCTGATATTCAAAAACTTGAGGCATTGCGTGAAGCGCTTACAAGGTTTAACATTCCCTCTCAAGGCTTAAAAGAAAAAGCTAAACCTAAACATCTGGCAAGAATACTTGAAAGCGCAAGAGCTACACCGTATTACCCCATTATCAGTCGTCTTGTGCTACGGTCAATGGCAAAAGCTCAATATAGCCATATTCCTCTTGGGCATTATGGCTTGGTTTTGGC
Organism: uncultured Oscillospiraceae bacterium; assembly: GCA_964560565.1. GTDB lineage: Bacteria > Bacillota > Clostridia > Oscillospirales > Ruminococcaceae > CAZLMF01. The sequence goes on along the minus strand of CAZLMF010000004.1, from coordinate 562 downwards.
TGATTATTGTCATTTCACATCGCCAATTCGCCGTTATCCTGACTTGGCTATTCATCGCATAATTTCAGAATACTTGTCTGGTACGCAGCGTAGTACAATTTCAAGAAAATATAAAATGTTTGTAATCAGCGCTTCTAAAAAGTCAAGTGAGATGGAACTTTTAGCGATGCGTTTGGAACGTAGCTGCGTCGATATTTATCTTGCTGAATTTATGACAGGTCATATAAATGAGGATTTTGATGGATTAATATCAGGCATTGCCGATCATGGTATTTATGTCGAAATATTAGGTTGTGTTGAAGGCTTGCTTCGCACGAACGCTTTACCCAGCGGAACATATACTAATGATGGTGGGTTTGAATACGTTGAAACTGTCACGGGAGTAAGATACCGTATTGGTGAGCCCATTAAGGTTAGATGTGTAGGCGCAAATGTCGCAGCAGGTCAGATTGACTTTGTTTTAACCTCGAATTAGCGGTCTATTTTAGCTTTAAGTTCAGTTTTTTGTGTTTTCCAATAAAAAACATATAAAAAGTAGTTGACAACGGTCTGATAAGATGAT
>CAZLMF010000003.1:25777-37562 GCA_964560565.1 uncultured Oscillospiraceae bacterium | reverse complement strand
TCAGTTGTTGTTCCATTATTGCCGGGACTTGTGTTATTGCTATTGTTATCGTCATTATCACCAGGGAGTATGTCATCAAAATCGCTTACATCAGGGAGCAAGTCGTTGTCATCCCCAGGGCTTGTGTTATCGTCATCTTCGCCGGGAATAATATCATCTAAATTGTTATCGTCTGTTGCGCTTGTTGTCGGTGGTGTTGTGTCAAAGCTCTGCTGACTGCTTACATCATTATCCATAGCCCCGCAAGCTGAAAAAGCAGCAAGCACAAGGGAGCATGCAGTACAAGCAAAGGCTGTGCGAATAATATATTTCAACCTCATTTATTTTCCTCCGTTTCGACAAAATAGTTATCCTAAATGTATTATAGCGCAAATTTAGTTACATTGAAAGAACACTACTATTACAGTTTTATTACAAAATGCGCGCTAAAAATACTAAAGATATTTTATGCCTAGTTCAAAGTTTTATCCTCTAAAGAAAAAATTCCCGTAAACCAAAAGGTTACGGGAATTTATGTTAACCGTCTAAATAGCTTTTTACAAGCACTTGAAGCAGTTCATCGCGGTCGACATGTCGGATTAAGCTTCGCGCGTTGTTGTAGGTGGTAATATACGTCGGATCCTCGGACAAAATATAACCTACAAGCTGATTGATAGGGTTGTAACCTTTCTCCTTCAGCGCGTCGTAGACTGTTGTCAGAATTTTTTTCATTTCCTTTTCCTTATCCTCGTGAACAGAAAAAGTCATTGTTTGCTCATGCATGTCATCGCCTCCTTGTAACCAACTTGTAACTATTATATACTGTATTCGTTAAAATAACAAGAGATTTATCCAATGTTTATTAAAAGTACATACAAAATTCATGTGTTTTGCTAAGCTCTAAGCTTTGCCCCGAGCTTTTCAAGCTCTTTTAAACATTTTGCGACAGCTTTGTCGGACTGCTCATCGGTAAGGGTTGAGGTTTGACTGCGCAAGATAATTGCGTAGGAAACGCTCTTCATACCTGCCTCAACTTGCTTGCCCTTATAGAAGTCAAACATATTCACATCCTCAAGGAGTTTTCCTGCACCCTTGCGAATTGCTTCCTCTAGTTCAGCCACAGGCATTTTGTCATCGCAGAGAATGCTCAAGTCACGGCGCACTGACGGATACTTAGGCAAGGGCTTATAGGTGCGTTCTGCCACTGCACATTCAAAGAGTGCAGCAAAGTCTAAAGATGCAACATAGGTACGAGCATCAATATCGTAATTATCCAAAACAGTTGGGTGAATTTCGCCTAGAATGCCAATTAAACGCTCACCTGAAAGGACATTTGCAGTTTTGCCGCTATGGAAGCTTGGATCATCCTTGCAAGGAGTAAAACTAACATCTTTAATGCCAAGCTCGGACAGGAGAACCTCTACTGCGCCCTTCAGGGTAAAGAAATCGCTGTTTTCGCCGTACAGACCAGCCATTAGGCGCAGGCTTTCAAGGGGCAGCTCATTTTCACCTAGGGGAGTGTACTGCGTAGCAAGTTCAAAGAATTTTGCGCTTAGGTTGCGGGCACTGTAGTTGCGAGCCAAAACCTCCAAAATAGAGGGCAGGGCAGTAGTGCGCATAACGCTTGTGTCTTCACCTAAAGGCTTGCGAATTATCACTGATTTGCGCAAATTGCTATCAGTAGGCAGCAAAATTTTATCGTAGTATTTAGGGCTAATGAAGCTATATGTTGCCACCTCATAAAATCCAAGGCTAACCATAGTGCGCACAACATCATTCTCTAAATGCTGTTTTGGAGTGATTACAGCCTGTGCGCTTCCTAGCACTGGGGTGGTGGGGATGTTGTTGTAGCCATAAATTCGGGCAACCTCCTCAGCTATATCAGCTTTGTGGTTGCAATCAATGCGAATACTAGGCACAATGACGTCACCATTTTCATAGCCAAAGCCAAGCTTTTTAAGATAGCTCACCATTTCCTGCTCTGAAAGCTCAATGCCTAAGAAACGATTTGTCCAATCCACCTCAAGCTTAATTCTCTTTAGTGCCTTATCGGAGTAATCTGCATCGATTATGCCCGATACAACCTTACCTGCACCAAGCTCCTCAACAAGCTGGCATGCTCTCATAAGCGCAGGGTAGCAGTTTTGAGCATCAATGCCCTTTTCAAAGCGGGAGGATGCGTCTGTGCGCATACCAAGCTTTTGCGCGGTCTTTCTAACCGACACGCCGCTAAAACATGCAGACTCAAACACAACAGTGCTTGTATCCTCCATTATTCCACTATATTCTCCACCCATTACACCTGCTACCGCAACAGGTTTATCTGCATCGGCAATAACAAGCATTTCGGGGGATAAAGCACGTTCATTGCCATCAAGGGTGGTAATGCTTTCACCTGCCTTTGCATTTCGAACTACTATCTTCGAGCCGCTTACATAACGCAAATCAAAAGCGTGCATAGGATGGCCATATTCAAGCATTACATAGTTTGTAATGTCAACCAGGTTATTGATAGGGCGCACTCCGCTTGCACGCAAACGCTCCCTTAGCCAACGTGGCGAGGGCGCAGTTTTGACATCGGTAACCACCGCCGCCGCATAACGGCTGCAAAGGGTTGTGTTTTCAACTTCAACGCTCAAATAATCGGAAACATTGCCGTCCGAGCCTTTTACAACAGGCTCTTTTATGTTGAGCGGCAAATCAAAGGTTGCAGCAGTTTCCCTTGCAAGACCTATAACAGACAGGCAATCGGGGCGGTTCGAGGTAATTTCAAACTCAACAGTAGTATCATTTAAGCCAATTGCGTCTTGAACTCTTTCGCCAACGGTATATTCCCCATCTAGGATGAAGATACCGCCCTCCACCGCACCGGGGAAGTCGTTTTGCGTAAGTCCAAGCTCACCTAAGGAGCACATCATACCGTTGCTCATCATTCCACGGATTTTGCCCTTCTTGATTTTTACTCCATTTGGCAAAAGAGAGCCGTCAAGGGCGCAGGGGATATACCTTCCAACCTTATCGGGGGTAATGTTAGGCGCACCTGTTACGATTTGGATAGGCTTATCTGCTCCCACTTCAACCATGCAGTATACAAGGTGATCGCTATCGGGCACCTTATCAACGCTTAAAAGCTTGCCCACTACTACATTGCTTATATCCTCGCCCTCATGCTTGTAGCCTTCAACCTTTGAGCCTGACATAGTCATGCCCTCTGTATATTCTTTCATTGGCATATCGCCAATATCGACATAATCCTTTAGCCATTTCATCGATAAATTCATATCTATTTGCTCCCCCTTTCCTAAAATTGTGACAAGAAGCGCAGGTCATTTTCGTATAACAAGCGCAAGTCGTCAATATTGTATTTGCGCATGGTAAGTCGTTCTAAGCCGACGCCAAAAGCAAATCCGGAGTATTCCTCTGGGTCAATTCCGCAGTTTGAAAGCACATTCGGATGCACCATTCCTGCTCCTAAAATCTCAATCCAGCCTTCGCCCTTGCATAGTCTGCACCCCTCACCATGGCAGGAGAAGCACATAATGTCAACCTCTGCACTAGGCTCGGTGAAAGGGAAGTGGTGAGGTCTAAAGCGCAGCTTTGCATCGTCGCCATAAAGGCGTTTTGCAAAGATTTCAAGAGTGCCTTTGAGGTTTGCCATTGTAATGCCCTTTGCAACCACCAGCCCCTCAATCTGATGAAAAAGCGGCGAGTGTGTAGCGTCAACAGTATCATTGCGATAAACTCTGCCAGGGGCAATGATGCAAATCGGAGGCTTTTTCTCAAGCATTGTGCGCACCTGAACAGGGGAGGTTTGCGTGCGAAGCAAAATATCATCGGTGACATAGAAGGTGTCCTGCTCATCCCTTGCAGGATGCCCCTCGGGAGTGTTTAGCATATCAAAGTTATACTTTGACCACTCAATTTCAGGCCCTTCAACCACATCATAGCCCATGCCCATAAAGATTTCCTTCATCTCATCAAGGACTATGTTGAGCGGATGCCTTTTACCAAGAGTGGGGGATTTACCCGGCATGGTAACATCAATTGCCTCGTCCTCAAGGCTTTTTGCAATGTCCTGCGCCTTTAGCGCAGTTTGACGTTGTGCAAGGGACTGCTCGATAGCACTGCGCACCTCATTGGCAAGCTGCCCTATAACGGGGCGCTCCTCAGGGGAAAGTCTGCCCATTTGCTTAAGTATTGCTGTAAGCTCGCCTTTTTTGCCAAGGATTTTCACCCTTAGGTCCTCAAGCGCTTTAGTGCTTGTGACGTCTGCAAGCTCAGCCAACACAGAGTCTTTAATTTTTTCTAGTGCCTGCTTCATAAATACCAACCTTTCACATGAGCTTTGTCTCAGTAGTGTTATAAAAAAATAAAACTCTCGTCCAAAGGGACGAGAGTAATCACACTCGCTTATAACCACCCATTTTAAAAGCTTGCAGATTACCTGCGCACTTCTTTGCCCATAACGCAGGCAATACGTCCCAATCTACACACTGCAAGGCAGCTTTCAATCGACCACTCGTGAGTGAACTTCTCTGCTCTTGCATATCGGGCGGCTTTCAGCCTTGGCAGCCCTCTCTGTGGAAATGTTATTAAACAGATACTCTCTCAGTCATAATGTTTATATTATTATATCAAATTCGTTTTTGGTTTGCAAGTAGTTTTCCTTGAAAAGCAGTTAAATATGTGATATAATAAGCCCATTATATTTTATTGCAAATGTTAGCTTCAGATTTTGTAACTTGCATATATAATGACCAAGAGTATTATCTCATTCAAAATATACAATAAGTAAAAATCGGGAGGCAAAAATGGATTCTTTTGTTGAGCAAATTGTTAGAAAGCATTCTAGAGGTATAGATTACGTTAAAAAGCTTTTAGTCCTAGTTGCGACTTTTTTGGTAGCATTGCTTTTGCTATTCGTTGTAGGGGGATTTCTGCCGCAGCTTTTTGCAATGGGCTTTATGGCGTCGGTTGGCGTTCTCTTTGGGGGATACTATTTATCCAGCAACCTCAATATAGAGTATGAGTACCTTTTCACCAATGGTGAGCTTGACATTGATAAAATCATCGCTCAACGTAAGCGTAAAAGGCTTTGCACCATTGATGTTCGCTCCTTTGAGCAATTTGGTGTTTATACCGAGAATGTAAAGACAGATAATATCGCAACCACCATTGTGGCAACGGATAACACAGGTGTTGGCATTTACTACGCTATCTTTAAGCATTCAAAGCTTGGGCAGACTATGCTTTTATTTACTCCTGAAGAGCGTTTTTTAGAAGCGATGAAGACTCATCTGCCACGCTCCATTCGCATCTAGTAGCAGTATAAAACTGCTTGAATTATACGGAGGGTATATGTTTATTTCGACAGGCATTGACCTAACTGAAATCAGCCGTATTGAAAAAAGTATTCAAAGCCCTCGATTTCTATCGAGGGTTTTTTCGCATGAGGAGCTTGAAGCGTTCTCTACCACAAATGCAAGGTCACTTGCTGCAAATTTCTGCGCTAAGGAAGCATTCTCGAAAGCTCTCGGCACAGGGGTAAGAGGCTTTGCGCTTAATGAGGTTTCTGTACTTCGAAATGAGCTGGGCGCGCCCTTTTTATCCTTTACAGGGAAAGCCGCAGAAATAGTCAGCAGTCGTGGTTTAAGCTTTAGTGTCAGCCTCTCCCACAGCGACGATTATGCCACCGCAATAGTCATCGCTTACAGCAAGGAGTGAAAAATGGAAGCTCAGATTAGCATCACCCATGATTTAGTGGCGAAAATCCTGCCAAGGCGCAGTTGCGACTCCCATAAGGGTGATTACGGCTACTTGCTTAATATTGCAGGCAGCAGTGGATATATCGGTGCTGCGGCATTGTCAACCCTTGCCGCACTTAGAAGCGGTGTAGGAATATGCTGTCTATGCGCCCCTCGGGAGGTAATTGCATCTGTTTCCTCTAGTATATACGAGGCAATATATTTGCAACTAGAGGAGGAGCCTTCTGTACTTTCTGTACTTGCAAGCTATCTCAAAAGAGCTACCGCAATTTCACTTGGTATGGGCATTGGACTCAACAACAGAGCACGAGAAATAGTAAGCTATGTCCTTAAAAACGCAAATTGTCCGATAATTTTAGACGCAGATGGCATAAACTGCATAGCGGACAACATAAGTATAGTATCGGATATTGTTGATAGAAGCTCGCTTATTATCACTCCGCACCCTGGGGAAATGGCAAGGCTTATGAAAGTAACCGCCGAGCAGGTGCAAGCGAACCGAGTCCAGGCGGCTAAATCCCTTTGCGAGGAAATGGGAGCAATCGTTGTGCTAAAGGGCTCAAACACCGTAATAGCAGTGCCGAGTGGGGGAATTTACGTCAACACCACAGGCAATGCCGGGCTTGCAAGAGGGGGAGCAGGGGATGTGCTGTCGGGAATGATAGCTGCCCTTTTAGCTCAAGGCATACCTGCTCCGGAAAGCGCCATAGCGGGGGTATACCTGCATGGACTTGCCGCCGATATGGTTGCCGCACGCACCTCGATGCAGGGAATGCTGCCAAGTGATGTGATTTCTGAGCTTCCAATGGTATTCAGACTTTTTGAGTAAAGGGAATGAGTATCAATGAGGATATTTTCTGCATTTTCCATATGCGTGGTATGCATATTTGCCATGACATTTTCAGGCTGTAATGTTATAAAGCCCGCAACCCCTGACCTAAACAAGGGGTTTTCCTGCACAGCGGACATAACATACGACGGCTTAAATGTAACTGCTCAGATTAACCGCATTGATAACGGCAAATGGGAGATAAAGCTTTTATCGCCAACAAGCCTTAAAGACATTACTCTCACCTATTCGGCGGGGGATATGACAATAGGCTATAAGGGCTTATCATTCAACCTGCCCGAGAACAGCCTGCCTGTGCAAGCGATAACAAACAACATCGTCAATGCTTTTGATAATGCTGCCCAAGGGATAGGTATTGAGGTGGAGAGAAGCGATGATAACACTAAAATGACAGGTAAAATCAACGATATTACTTATACGATTTTGGTTGCACCTGACGACACGGTTATAGGTCTTTCAATCCCCGACATTAAGCTTGAAGCGACCTTTGACGGCTTTAGCTTTGCAGATGTTCTTCCGTAGAAGTTTGTCACAAATAAAAATCAGGAGGGTTTACCCTCCTGATTTTTTTATAAGTCAGTCTAAAACAACACTATTTTTGAGTAAGTTTTCTTAAAAAACCTATTTCTTTGGTACGCTCTCCCAATCCTTTAAGAAACGCTCAATTCCAAGGTCGGTTTGCGGATGCTTAATCATCTGCAAAATAACGTTGTAAGGAATTGTAGCAATGTCACAGCCAAGCCTTGCAGCCTGTGTAACATGGATAGGATTGCGGATTGAAGCGGCAATAATTTCCGTCTCAATAGCATGAGCATTGAAAATATCAACAATCTCGGCGATAAGGTTCATGCCCTCCATGCCAAAATCGTCAAGCCTGCCTAGGAATGGGCTAACATAGGTAGCTCCTGCTCTTGCGGCAAGCAGCGCCTGAGCCGCTGAAAAAATCAGAGTAACATTAGTCTTAATTCCCTTTGAAGTAAGGATTTTTGTCGCTTTTAGTCCCTCTGCACACATTGGGATTTTGATGATAATATTTTTGTGTAGCTTTGCAAGGGGAATTGCTTCCTCGACCATCTTATCAGCCTCAAGGGAAATAACCTCTGCTGAAATAGGCCCGTCCACAATTTGGGTAATTTCCTTTACCACCTCAACAAAGTCACGTCCCTCTTTTGCTATAAGGGAGGGGTTTGTTGTAACGCCACAGATTACGCCAAGGTCATTTGCTTCCTTGATTTCCTTAACGTTTGCGGTATCAATAAACATTTTCATTGTTGCTACCTCACTTTTAATTTAATACTTAAATTATATCACTCAGCTTATACATTTGCAAGATGGCTGAAGTTATCTTTAAGAGATGGATAAATTTTTGTGTAAATCTTATAATACTCCTCGTATTTGGGAACGTTTGCACTGACGGGATTTTGCAATTTATCCGCATTTATTATTTCTCTGCACGCTTGCGGTACACTGTCATACATACCAGCGGCAACCATTGCCAGAATTGCAACACCAAGCGCTGGGCCCTCGGTATTAACAGTAGTCTTAACAGGGCAGTTATAAAGGTCGGCAAGCATTTGCCTCCATAGTGGGCTTGTGCCGCCGCCGCCGCATGCCATCATGTCGGACACATTAAGCCCCATTTCACGCAGCACCTCCATGCAATCCCTTAGGCTATAAGTGACGCCCTCAAGAACTGCACGCAGCATATCTGCTTTTGTGTGCATGGTGGAAAGCCCAAAGAACACACCTCTTGCGTTAGGGTCAAGGTGGGGAGTACGCTCGCCGTTTAGGTATGGCATATAAAGCAGTTTATTTGCGCCAATCGGCACACGCTCCGCCTGCTTATCCATTAGGTAATAAGGGTCAACTCCCATAAGCTCCGCTGTGTCCATCTCAGCGTGGAAGAAGTTATCACGAAGCCACTTTAGGGAAAGTCCTGCACTTTGAGTAACGCCCATGACATGCCATGAACCTGGCACAGCACAGCAGAAGGTATGCACTCTGCCCTTAGGGTCAATGGAGATTTTCGAGGTATGCGCATACACAACTCCCGATGAGCCTATTGTTGTAAAGGCTTTTCCGTCTTCAACAACTCCGGTTCCAACAGCGGCAGCGGCATTATCGCCTGCGCCGCCCACAACAGGAGTACCAACGCTCAGTCCTGTTAAATTAGACGCATTTGAGGTAATAGTCCCTGTAACATCTTGGGACTCATAAACAGTAGCAAGCAACGAGCGGTCTATTTCAAGCTTTTCTAAGACTTCATCGCTCCAGTTGCGTTTTGGTACATCTAGAAGCTGCATACCCGATGCATCGGATACTTCAGTAGCATACTCGCCGGTGAGCATATAGCGTATATAGTCCTTTGGCAGGAGAATATGACGGCAACGCTCATAATTTTCAGGCTCGTTATTGCGCACCCAAAGTATTTTAGCCGCAGTAAAGCCTGTAATAGCAGGGTTTGCAGTAATTGCAATAAGCCTATCATGCCCCACTTTTGCGGTGATTTCATCAACCTCAGCACCTGTGCGCTGGTCGCACCAAATAATACTGCGGCGAATAACATTTCCGCTGTCGTCAAGCATTACCAAGCCATGCATCTGACCTGATATGCCTACACCCTTAACATCAGAGGGTTTTATGCTGCTTTTATTAAGCACTGTGCGAATAGTGGTTACTGTTGCATTCCACCAATCAAGGGGCTCCTGCTCCGCATAGCCATTTTTGGGGGTATAGAGTGGGTACTCTTGCGTTGCTGAGCTAATCGCTTTACCCTTGTTATCAAAAAGCACCGTTTTAGTGCCAGAAGTGCCGATATCAACACCTAAAACATAAGCCAATTATATCAATCCTTTCGTATCCTTAGCTTGCAAACAAAAAAGGGGCGGGAATTTCCCGCCCTAATTGCCTTATAGCGAGAACATTATCTGGTTCATGACATTCTCGAGATATTCCTGCTTGCCGCTGATATTGCTTGTTACTTCGCCCAAATCAAGAGCGTACTTTTCAAGCTGTGCAAGAGTAGCCTTACCTGAAACAATATCTGCGCCGATGCCTGTCTTATATGAAGCGTAACGCTCATCGACAAAGCCATCAATGCGACCATCGGAGATAAGCTTATCTGCAATGCGAAGTCCAAGTGCAAAAGCGTCCATACCTGCAATATAGCTATTGAAGATGTCAGCCTGTTCAAATGAGCCACGACGTGCCTTAGCATCAAAGTTCAGTCCGCCGTTTGTGAAGCCGCCTGCCTTGATAACCTCATACATGCAAAGTGCGGTTTCATATACGTTAGTTGGGAATTGGTCTGTATCCCAACCTAGGAGCATATCGCCCTGGTTTGCGTCAATTGAGCCGAATGCACCGTTCTCACGAGCAACCCTAAGCTCATGCTGGAAGGTGTGACCTGCAAGGGTTGCGTGGTTAGCTTCAATGTTAAGCTTGAAATCCTTATCAAGTCCGTATTTACGCAGAAATGCGATAACAGTAGCACTGTCAAAGTCATACTGGTGCTTTGTAGGCTCTTTCGGCTTAGGCTCAATGTAGAAGTCGCCCTTAAAGCCAAGTGAGCGAGCATAGTCAACCGCCATGTGCATAAGCTTTGCCATATTGTCAAGCTCAAGCCCCATATTGGTGTTTAGCAGTGTTTCGTAGCCCTCACGGCCGCCCCAGAATACATAGCCTGTACCGCCAAGCCTTACTGTAAGCTCGATAGCCTTCTTAATCTGAGCTGCTGCAAAAGCAAATACATCAGCGTTAGGTGAAGTGCCTGCGCCGTGCATATAGCGTGGGTGGTTAAAGCAGTTTGCAGTGCCCCAAAGAAGCTTCTTGTCGTACTGCTTCATTAGGCTTTCTAGTAGGTCTGCAATTTCATCCAAGCCCTTGTTGGTTTCAGAAAGGGTATCAAATTCAGGAGCAATGTCGCGGTCATGGAAGCAGTAAAGGTCAATGCCAAGCTTATCCATAACCTCAAATGCAGCATAAGCACGCTGCTTGAAAATGCCCATTTTACCCTCGCCACCGAAGCTCTTATCGGCTGTACCACGGCCAAACATGTCAGCACCCTCGCCGCCTAGTGTGTGCCAGTAGGAAAGTGCAAAGCGCATATGCTCACGCATTGACTTGCCGTTGATAATCTCTTCTGCATTGTAAAACTTAAAGGATAGTGGGTTTTTTGAGTCCTTGCCCTCGTAGCTGATTTTTGGAATTGTCTTAAAAATTTCGCTCATAGATCTTACCTCCTATAAAAATTTGTATGTGGGATAAATTCTTAATGCTATTATGAGATTGTTCCCTCAAAAACAGCATAAATAAGTGCGGTTAAAGAAATTTTTGCGCCAATTTGCACTAAATAAATGTTTGCGTGCTCGCGCACGGGAACTATAAAATAATAGTACACCATTTACAGGTCTTTGTCAACGAAAGATTGACAGAAATAAGCTTAATTTATTATGTACTTAAAGCAAGGCTGCAAAGCTTAATTCAAAGGCTTTGCTCGTTGACACTATGTCAAAAAAATGCTACTATTAAGATGAAAATAAAGCTCGTTAATATTACTTTAACATATAGTATAATAACTGCAAATGTTTTATGATGGGAGGGGAAATCATGTCAAGGGGCTTGATTATTGCAAAAAACCAAGAAACAATAGAGTCTATCAGCACTATGCTAAAAGACGCAGGTGTAAAGGAAATTTTCACTTCAACAAACAGCGCACAGGCACATGAGCTTATCGAGGGTGAAAGCATTGACTTGATTGTGCTTATCACCCCTCTTGAGGTGGAATTCGGGCTTGAGTTAATCGCCGACCTTCACAGCAAAACAGACGCTGGTATAATCATCTTGACTAAGAGCGATATATGCGAGGAGGTACAGGATAAAATCCGCTTCACAGGCGCATTTGTACTGGGTAGGCCTGTCAGCAAGCAGGTTTTCCTGCAAACCATTAAGTTTGCGCTTATTGCAAGCGAAGAAATACATAAGCTAAAGGTGAAAACCAATAAACTAGAGCAAAAGCTAGACGATATAAAGCTTATTGATAAGGCTAAATGCTGCCTTATCGAATACCTAAGGCTCACTGAGGCGCAAGCTCATCGACATATTCAAAAGCAAGCAATGGATCTTCGCAAGTCTCAACGTGAAATTGCCGAAGATATACTAAAAACCTATATGAACTAGGAGAATATAATGC
>CAZLMF010000003.1:0-25677 GCA_964560565.1 uncultured Oscillospiraceae bacterium | reverse complement strand
AAAAGCAAAATTCGCTGTGGCAACTAAGCCACAGCGAATTTATTATTTAATTTTGTTACTTAGCACCGTTCTCGTAAGCTTCGATCATTTTCTTAACCATTTGACCGCCAACTGAACCTGCCTGCTTAGAGGTCAAGTCGCCGTTGTAACCCTCTGTTAGGTTAACGCCTACTTCGCGAGCTGCTTCCATCTTAAAACGATCAAGAGCTGCTCTTGCCTGAGGAACTACAAGTTTATTACTACTTCTTGCCATATAATAGCACTCCTTACAAATTCATAATTTATTGCGTTTGCTTTAGTATTATTTCCGCGAACAAGGTTTATATTACTTGTAATAGTTGCCAATCATGCAGATACTGTCTAATTCATCAAGTAAAACGCACAAGGCAGCGTATGCAAGCAGCGGATAATCATCGGCATTTTCAGGGACATTCAAAGGTAGCTCAAAAGGGTCAACATTCTTCCCATTAAGGGTGGAAACCGACCTAAGAAGCGAAATCACGCTGCTGTCTGTGGTACGGCTAGAAAAGGTCAGTGTATCCTTTGCAAGCATTCCACAGCTGATAATCGGCAGAGAAAGTGCGGCCAAATCCTCAAGCTGAGAAGCGTTTTTTGAGCTTGCAATTGCAATTGTATTTGATGACGCAGAAACCTTGCTTATGCTTTTCAACTGACTTTGGGGCTTAAAAATTATCACATAGCTATCAAGACTTAGCTCGCTTATATTTTGAGTGTCAATGAGCGTGACTTCTTGACCTTTGCCCACAGTGTAAAGCCTTGTACCGCTATGAACATGCAGCCTGTATTTTGGTGAAAGTCCAAAAGTCACAAGCTTAAGCAGCTCATCGCCATCGTTTTTGCCATATAAAATTAATTTCACAAATTACCTCCCAAGAAAATACCGCCGTTAATACTAAAGTTAGTATTAGCACGGCGGCAATTTTTATGTTAAGAAGTTATTGGTGCAAATAATAAGCAAATCTTAATCCTGTGATTCAGTGACATCAATGGAAACCTCATATATTCCTGATGCCCAAACGCCGGATTTTGTCGGAACAAAAATTTTGACAGGTACAGTATATGAGCCAACGCTTATATCAGTGCCAAGCAAGTCCACGCTTGCGACAATATCACTAACGGTCACAGTTTTCATAATATCTGTGGGACCGTTTATCGGCACATTGTTTATAACCGCTGTCAGTACCTTAACATCATACCCCGAAGGTGGATTACTTATATAGATTTTAGTAATATTAAAAGTTTGGCTTGCCATATTATCCGCAGGGAAGCTTACAGTGGCGGTAGCAATATCCGTTATATTCTTGTATCCTGCCGGAAGCTCAATTTTAAATTGAAAATCCTTGCCAATTTCAATTTCCCGAATGTCGATAAATCCAATGTTCCAAGACTTCAAGCTGGAATCCGAATCAGTTGGAGCGCCAATTTCAATTTCGCTTGGTGAAATGGTGTATCGAAGCCTTGCGATATTAAAGTTTTGAGGTATATTTTGGATTGTGACATCAAGAGGGAGATTTTGACGGATATACACTGGCATAGTTACATTTACACTTGATTTAGACACAACAAGCTCGTCGTTGACGACAGGGAGGTTATCGATGTCAAGAAGAGTGATATTCGAAGCAAAACTGCCTGCGGCAGAAAGTTCACCCTCAAAGACCGGCGTTGCAACACAACGTACAACCTTTTCAACCTCCTCAATGGGGCCTGAAACAATTATGGTTGAAGGATCGCTTTTCGGTGTTCCAAGCAAATACCCTTGAGCCACTGTAATATCCGAGGTGTCAATTTCAACATCAAGCTCGGCGGTTTCAATCCTGTCTAATCTTACCTCAACTGTACTTGGAGTGACACTTATTAGCTCATATTCAAGAGATTCATCCCTGGGAATCACGCTGACATTTAACTTATAAACCCCTGGAGAAGTGACATTTTCAAGGGAAACTGATGCATACAAATCATCAAAGGTGAGGTTGCCAATTTCAAAGCGCTTTCCTCTTATTTGAGCGCTTACAGTGAATTTTGTCTCGCTTGTCACCTGTAATCCGTTTGTTTCAGCGACAGTATTTTCAATAGGAATATCAACGGGAATATTGTGAATATGGTCGCTAATGGTGGGGAAAACAGTGACCGAAACGATAAACCATAGCAAAATGGCAATTAAAACAGCGGTAATCCGTCTCCATAATTCACGAGGACTTACAAGAAAGTGAAAAGGTTTTTTAGTCATTTTTCTTTTCCCTCCCCCTTCCGAAAAGTCGGCTAAGTGGGCCTTCCTTTTCATCTGTGGTGCGCTCTGGGATAAGCTTACCCTCAAGCATAGTGCGAAGCCCGTCCTGTGTGAAGCCTCTTGTAAGCTGACCGTTTTCAGCCACGGAGATGATACCCGTCTCCTCGGAAACAATAACAACAATAGCATCGGAAATCTCACTCATACCGATAGCGGCACGATGGCGTGAACCAAGGTTTTTAGAAACAAGCTCCTCTTTTTGAGGTTTTGGTAAAAAACAGCCGGCGGCGAGGATATTACCATCGCGAAGAACAACCGCGCCGTCGTGCAGCGGTGTATTTGGATAAAATATATTGCATAGCAGCTCGGCAGAGGTATCTGCATTTATCATAGTGCCGGTGTCAATTTGCTCACCTAAACGAGTCTGCCTTTCTATTACGATAAGCGCACCGGTCATAGTCGAGGAAAGTAACTTTGTCGCCTCAACTATTGAGTTTATGCAGCTCTGCCACAGCGTCACTGAGGGATTATATGAGTCGGTCATTGCGGAAAAGACACCAAGCTTTGAAACCTTAGTACGGCCAACCTTTTCAAGGGCACGTCTAAGTTCGGGTTGGAACATGACTATTACCGCTATAATTCCGACTTGAAAGAAGTTTTGGAACAAAAAGCCCATTGTAGTAAGGCTTAGCCAGTCAACTAAAACATATGCAAGTACCAGTATGCCAATTCCCTTCAATAGCTGTTCCGCTCTTGTTTCTCTAATGAGCTTAATGCCTTTATAAACCAGGTAAGAAAGCACAAGTATATCGAGCAAATCAGAAATATCGGCAGTTCGGACAACGCTCGAAACTGAATTAAAAATATCGCGAATATACGCAAGAGCAGTCGGCATACGTCACCATCCTTATCACAGCAATTTTTGATACTGCTGTGCGTTTTAGCTGTTAGAGCAATAGCTGCAAAAATAAGCATCACAACTATTATAAACAACACCTAATACAATTTTAACATAAACTATAATATTTACAATAGAAATATCGGTAAAAACTCAAATTTTATTCGTTTTTATGACAATCTTTCTTATTGCGTTTGCTAAATCGTGCACTTGTGCCTGTGTATTCATTGCAGATGGCGCAAATCGTGCAGCTCCTCTTTGCAAAGTTCCGATTTTTTTATGAGCAAGCGGCGCACAGTGTAGTCCCCCACGCAATGCAAAACCCTCTGCATTTAACATGGCAGTGGTTTCCTCTGAACTTAGCGTAGTCAGATTAAAGGGTATAATCGGCGCACGTAATACATACGACGGCTTTCCACCCTCAAATATACCCATATAAAGAGTTACCCCCTCCAGTCCGCTTATCCTTTCGTATAAGAGCTTGCACAATTGCAGCTCATGAATAAAAATTTTTTCCATGCCAATGGACTGTACATACCTTATCCCTGCCCCAAGCCCTAATATGCCGGGGACATTTACTGTACCGCTTTCAAAGCGGTCGGGCAAGAAATCGGGTTGCTCAATATCAAAAGAACTACTCCCTGTTCCGCCCTCGATTAAAGTTGAAAGCTCGAATTTACCGTCACTTACCATAAAGCCAGTACCTGTCGGCCCATACAACCCCTTATGACCTGGTGCGCACAGAATATTTATGCAGTCATCCTCAAGATTGATGGGTAAGACGCCGCAAGCCTGCGCACCGTCAGCAATAAAGCAAATACCATGCTCCTTGCATAGCCTGCCTATTTGGCGATAGGGTAGAATTTGCCCTGTCACATTACTTGCTATCGTGCAAGCAATTGCTTTTGTTTGAGGTGTTATCAAACTTCTAAAGCTTTGTACAGTGCGTTGGTCATTTTCATAAACCTGCGCAATGGAATAGCTGCATTTGCTTGTGGATAGGGCGTGAATGGGGCGAATTACCGAGTTGTGCTCTAAATCGGAGGTAACAATATGTCCTCCGTTATTCATTATACCCTTTATTGCAAAATTCAAGGCGTAGGTGCAGTTGTAAGTGAAAACAACATTTTCAACCTCAGCTCCGAAAAGCTCCGCAACCTGTTCTCGCACAGTGAAAATATTTTCTCCCGTTTTAAGTGACATATCATGCCCACTTCTACCGGGATTTGCGCCATATTTAGTAAAAGTTGAAAGCACAGAGCGCTTTACAGCATCGGGCTTTGGAAAGGTGGTAGCGGCATTGTCAAAGTAAATCATTAAAAAATCATACCTTTCGGTTTTACATCCAAGAAATGTACATATTTTTTTTATAATCCTTTGTTATGTGTGGTCAGATCCTCTTATTTATAAGTCCTTTTATAATTTTATAAAGAAAAATAAATATTGTTAGTTTATTTGGTAATCCCTGCAATCAAAGCCTGCTCTTGAAAGCATTTCGCAAAGAGTGGAAGGGTCATCATATACTCTTACACCATAGCCGCAGCCTGTGCTTCCCCCTCTGGGCATTCGCACAACAACTGCTTGAATTCCTCTCATAACCAGAAATCTTTGTGCCTTCATCGTTTGCGTGTAAGAGCCAAAACTAATTATCGCAGATCCCATAAGATCATCTCCTTGTATAATACAAAATCTGCAAGTTGTTACTACTTGCAGATTTATCATTATATTCTATGCTCCTATGTCGAATAATGCCATTTAATTTTATGAAGTAAAATTAACTTATCATGCAAATTGCATAAGCCTTCATACCTTGATTCATCCCTGTAAAGCCCATGTTTTCTTCTGTGGTAGCCTTGACATTGACCTTGCTCACGTCAATGCCGCAAGCTTCGGCAATTTCCCTGCACATCTTAGGTATATACTTTGCGATTTTAGGCGCTTGAAGCACAACGGTTGAATCAATATTTACAATGCTAAACCCCTTGTTTATAAGCTTTTCTACTGTTATTTCAAGGAGCCTTATGCTGCTAATATCCTTAAAGGCAGGGTCTGTATCGGGGAAGTGCTTACCTATATCACCAAGTGCTGCCGCGCCAAGCAGAGCATCTATAATAGCGTGAACCAGCACATCGGCATCTGAATGACCTAAAAGCCCTGCGCTATTGGGAATATGCACTCCGCCAAGCCAAAGGTTGCGTTTGTCAGCAAATTTATGTACGTCGTAGCCAAACCCTACTCTCATTAAGTGACACCCTTTCTGTAGCTAAAGCTAAAGTTTCTGACGGCTCGCTCTGCTTTGCAAAATCGCTTCAGCTATATACAAGTCATCGGGAGTGGTAATTTTAATATTTGAGTATTCTCCTTCGGTCATATATACCGCATAACCTGCCGACTCCACCATCTGGCAGTCATCAGTAGGCTCAAAGTCGAACACATCGCTGTCACGCACAGCTTCTGTATAAATAGTGCGGCAGAAAACCTGCGGCGTTTGTGTGATAAAAAGACTTGAACGTGGTGGTGTGGTGAGGATAAAGTTATCCACTCCAACCACTTTGATTGTATCCTTAGCGGATACTCCAAGCGTGGCAGCACCGTATTTGCGTGCATCTCGAATGACCGCATCAATATGCTTTGTGGTGACAAGAGGCCTTGCGCCGTCATGAACCGCAATATAATTTGTAGCGGAGTTTGTGCAGGCAATGCCGCAAACAACGGACTCCTGACGTGTGTCGGCGCCCTCTGTTACACAAACAGGCTTGGTGATATTATGCTCCTTGCAAAGGATGCGAATTTGCTCCATATCCTCCGCTCTTGAAACTATTACTATATCTTTAATATTGCTGCTTGCATCAAAGGCAAGAGCGCTCATGATAACAACAGGTACACCGCTTATCTGAGCCAGCTGTTTGTTTATGCCGCTCATACGGGCGCTTGCGCCTGCTGCCACTATTACCGCTGAGGTATCCATTAACGCACCTCCAAAAAGTTCCCAAGGAACTTATAGTAGCTAAGCTCACGCTCAAGCCCTGAAAGAAGAAGTAAAACCTTCTTATCAGCCACAGTGCCGATAAAATCAAGGTAGAAAATCACATCAAAGTTTCTGTTGCCTATGGGTTTGCTTTCAATCCTTGAAAGGTTAAGCCCTGCTACTGCAAATCTAGTAAGCAGGCGATAAAGTGCGGCAGGGGAGTTGGGAATTGACAGGGAAACGCTTATAACATCTGCCCCTTTTATCACACTTAGCTCACGCTTTATGCATATAAACCGAGTATAATTATCATCCTCACGGACAAGCCCACGCTGCAAAATTTCAAGCCCGTAAATCTGCGCACATTCTTGCGAGCATATCGCTGCAATAGGCTCATCTGAGCTTGCCACAAGCTTTGCGGCGGCAGCGGTATTTGAGTAAGCAATGGGTAGAAGTTGCGGATTTTGCGCAAGAAATGCGCTGCACTGCTTTAGAGCTTGCTCGTGGGAATAAACCCTCTCAACTTCGCTAAATGAAACACCCTGTTTGGCACAAAGGCAGTGATTCACTTTAATCTCAACGCTTTTGTGGATATAGAAATTATGCTTGCCCATTAGGTCGTAGGTCTGTGAAACCTCGCCTGAGGTGGAGTTTCGTATTGGCAAAATGCCAAAATCGACATTTCCCTCCTCAACAGCGGCGAAAACTTCCTCAAAGCTTTCGCAAAAAGACTTTTGCGCATTCGGAAAAAGCTTATCGCAAGCGGCTTCAGAATATGCACCCTGTACACCTTGGCAAGCGACTTTTGGCAAATTCGGTTCATCCTCAACAATAGGAATATCCTTGATAAACTCGCTATTAACAGCCGAGCTTTGAAGGCATTTGCTAATATCCATTATATTCGTGAAAAGTAGCTTTGCACCGCTTTGGTATTTCTTAGGGGAAAGCGAGGAAATCCTGTCAAGAATCTCATCCTCACGGCTTGACTGCAGAATTGGCATATTGTTTTCTTGCTTATATTCGGCAATTTTTTCAGCGAATTCCATACGCTGAGAGAATAGAGCAGTAATTTGCTCATCTATGTCATCAATGTGCTTACGTAAGTCAGATAAGTACATGGTAACCTCCATAGCATTAATAGTTTCATTATACATAATAATTTCGGGAAATTCAACATATTGTTTAATTTTATCAGATATATTTATACGTGATGTAATTTGCGCTCCCTTTTTAAGTGCAGTTTTAGTGATTTCCTCATAGGCTATATTACTTGCTAAACCATTGTCGGCATGGTATAATATTACGAATAGGAATGCAAGTAATAGGCAAGGGGGAAACAATGCGCATAATAGGAATTGACCCGGGATATGCCATTGTGGGTTTTGGCGTGCTTGACTATGAAGGGAATAAATTCTCCCTTGTGGAGTACGGAGCAATCACTACCGAGGCACATACCGATTTCGGTGAGCGTTTAAGCACAATATACGATGATTTAATTTATCTTATAGATAAATACAAGCCACAGCAAATGGCAATTGAGCAACTTTTCTTCACCACAAACCAAAAAACCGCAATTGCGGTTGCTCAGGCAAGGGGCGTGATCCTCCTCTGCGCGCAGCAAAAGGGCATTTCCGTTGCTGAATACACCCCTTTGCAGGTCAAACAAGCGGTAGTAGGATATGGCAAGGCTGAAAAGTCACAAGTGCAAGATATGACAAAGCGCATACTTAGCCTTAATGGCATACCAAAGCCCGATGATGCGGCGGATGCCCTTGCAATAGCAATTTGCCACGGTCATGTGGGGCTGTCAAGGCTTAATATGTACAAAAATTAAGGAGCATACAATGTTTTACAGTATTTCAGGCGAGCTTATTCATGTGGAACCATCACTTGCAGTAATTGAATGCGGCAGCATTGGATATGCCTGCAAAACTACCATGTCAACCCTCTCCCAAATTGGCGGAGTAGGCAGGACAGTGCGCCTTTTTACATACCTCCATGTTAGGGAGGATGCCCTTGAAATATTCGGATTTGCCACGCAAAATGAGCTTAACAGCTTTAAACTTCTTATAGGCGTGTCGGGAGTAGGTCCAAAGGTTGGGCTAGCAATCCTATCAACCATTACCCCTGAAACCCTTGCACTATGCGTTGCAACCGATGACTTCAAGACCCTCACCCAATGCCCTGGAGTTGGTAATAAGTTGGCACAAAGACTTGTGCTGGAGCTTAAAGGTAAGCTCTCCACCGATCAAATCACATTGGGGCAGGGAATGCAAAACGTCCAAGCAATTGACGATAACTCAAGCATGGGTGAGGCGATTGCCGCCCTTATCACATTGGGATTTGCAAGGAGTGAGGCGGCAAAGGTGCTGTCCGAGCTTTCGCCCGATAGCTCTGTTGAGGATATGATAAAGCACGGGCTCAGGAAACTTTCAGGGAAGTGAAGCGGCAAAGTAAGGAGCTGATTTAATGCTGCAAACAGGAGAATTTGAAATAGATGATCGCTTAGTTGAGCCGGAATATGTGAGTGCAGACGCAGAGGTTGAATTTTCACTGCGTCCTAAATCTCTAAATGAATATATAGGGCAGGATAAAGCAAAGGATAACCTTTCCATCTTTATCCAAGCCGCAATGGCAAGAAATGAACCTATCGACCATGTGCTGCTATATGGCCCTCCGGGGCTTGGGAAGACTACCCTTGCTAACATTATCGCAAATGAAATGGGTGTCAATATCCGTATCACAAGCGGCCCTGCCATTGAAAAGGCGGGAGATCTTGCCGCACTGCTTACTAATCTATCGGAAAATGATGTATTATTTATAGATGAAATTCATAGACTTTCTCGTGCCGTTGAGGAGATTTTATATCCCGCCCTTGAGGACTATGCACTTGATATTATCATCGGCAAAGGCCCTTCAGCCCGTTCAATCCGCATTGACCTGCCGCGCTTTACGTTAATCGGCGCTACAACAAGAGCAGGGCAGCTTACCTCGCCTTTGCGTGACCGCTTTGGCGTAATGCTAAGGCTTGAACTTTACACAAACGACCAGCTATGCGATATTATTAAGCGTTCAGCGGTGATATTGTCTATCCCTTGCGAAAAGGACGGGGCAATGGAAATTGCAAGGCGCTCAAGGGGAACGCCGCGAATTGCAAACCGACTTTTAAAGCGTGTGCGTGACTTTGCTGATGTCATGGGTAACGGCAAAATTACATCTGATATTGCAAAGATAGCTCTTGATAGGCTGGAAATTGACTCACTGGGACTTGACAGCATGGACAAGAGAATGCTAAATATGATTATCAAGGGATACGGCGGTGGGCCTGTGGGACTTGAAACCCTTGCCTCTGCAATAGGCGAGGAATCAATCACCCTTGAGGATGTTTGCGAGCCGTATCTTATGCAACTTGGGTTTCTTTCAAGGACACCAAGGGGCAGAGTTGCAACTGCACTTGCCTATAAGCATTTGGGTATAGAGCAGGACGGACAGCAAAGTTTGGTATAGTTTATCACAATCCTATAACAATTTGGGAGGAAAATAGATGGGAAGATTATTTGGCACTGATGGTGCAAGAGGTGTTGCAATTACCGAGCTTACCTGTGAGCTTGCAATGAATATCGGCAGAGCGGCAGCCTGTGTGCTTACAAAGCATACAAACCACCGCCCACGAATACTTGTGGGGAAGGATACAAGGGTTTCCTCCGATGTTTTGGAGGCGGCACTTTGCGCAGGAATATGCTCAGTTGGCGCCGATGTCGAAATTTTAGGAGTAGTCCCCACTCCGGCAGTTGCATATCTTGTTCGCAAGTATGGGGCGGATGCAGGCGTTGTCATATCCGCATCACATAATACCGTTGAATACAACGGTATTAAGCTTTTTAACCATGAGGGCTTTAAGCTTTCCGATGAAATTGAGGAGGAAATTGAGGCACTTGTCCTTGACAATCCTCAGTCGATGGAGCTTAAAAACGGCACTGAAATAGGCAAAGTAAAGTATGCTAAATGGGCAACAAGGGACTATATCAACTACATCATGCGCACTATCCCTGATAACCTATCGGGTATGCGTATTGCAGTTGACTGCGCAAACGGCAGTGCAAGCACCACCGCTGAGGACTTATTTATCGGTTTAGGTGCAAATGTGCAGTTAATAAACAATAAACCCGACGGTATCAACATCAACGAAAACTGCGGCTCGACTAATATCGAGGTATTATCGAAGTTTGTAAAGGATAACCGCTGTCACGCAGGTGTCGCTTTTGACGGCGATGCTGACCGCTGTATTGCGGTGGATGAAAACGGCGAGGTGGTTGACGGGGATAAAATGCTTGGAATTTTCGCAAAAACTATGCGCCAAAAGGGAGAGCTTCATAATAACGCTGTGGTTGTCACAGTTATGTCTAATATGGGCTTTTTCAAGTTCTGCAAGGAAAATAATATCGACACCGCAATTACTAAGGTGGGGGATAGATATGTCCTTGAGGAAATGCGTGCAAAGGGCTATAACCTTGGGGGCGAGCAATCAGGGCATATAATTTTCCTTGACCATGCCACCACAGGTGACGGTGAGCTTTCAGCAGTTCAGCTTTTAAGCGCAATGAAGCTTTCAGAGCTTAAAATGAGCGAGCTTGCAGATGATATAGAGCGTTATCCGCAAATTATGATAAACATAAAAATTAGCGAATTTGCACGTGGAAACTGGCAGGATGATGAGGGAATATGCTCGTGCATTTCCGAAGTCGAGCGTGAGCTTGGTGACGATGCAAGGGTATTAGTGCGTGAATCCGGCACAGAGCCACTAATTAGAGTAATGATTGAGGGTAAAAACTTTGATACCATAAATGAAGGTGCTATGAAAATTGCCGAGGTTATAAGACAGAGGTGCCCTAAATGAGAATTTCCTCCGATTGGAGAGACTACCGCCTAATAGACACTTCAGACGGTGAACGCCTTGAGCAGTGGGGAAATATCACTCTAATTCGCCCCGATCCGCAAATTATATGGAAAACCCCTAAGACCGCACTTGAATGGAAAAGTTGTCACGCACGCTATCTGCGCTCAAGCGCAGGTGGAGGTCAGTGGCAGTATTCAAAGCAATTGCCTGAGCAGTGGGAGATAGGCTACAAGGGCTTGCGCTTTATAGTGCGCCCCACAGGCTTTAAGCATACAGGATTATTCCCCGAGCAGGCGGTTAATTGGGACTTGTGCGCAAAGCTAATAGAAGAATCCAGCCGCCCAATAAATGTGCTTAACTTATTTGCATATACAGGAGGCGCAACTTTAGCTTGCGCAAAAGCAGGGGCAAGCGTATGCCATGTTGACGCCGCAAAGGGCATGGTTGAATGGGGGCGTGAAAACGCTAAGCTCTCAGGGCTTTCAGATAAGCCTATTCGCTGGATAGTAGATGATTGCGAAAAGTTCGTAGCAAGGGAAGTCCGCCGTGGACGCAAGTATGACGGCATTATAATGGACCCGCCCTCCTATGGCAGAGGCCCGACCGGTGAAGTATGGAAGCTTGAGGACAATATTTACGACCTTGTCAGCGAATGCACAAAGCTTTTAAGCGATAAGCCCTTATTTTTCCTACTAAACAGCTATACAACGGGGCTATCCCCATCAGTAATGGCATATTTACTTCAAATGACTATTGGAAAAAGCTTCAAAGGGGAAATAATATCAGAGGAAATAGGACTTCCTGTCCAAAACAGCAAAATGGCGCTTCCCTGTGGAAGCACCGCAATATGGAGAGCAGGCACAAATGGATAATATAATTTCAGTAGTTGACCTTGAATTTGCATATTCAAACGAGGAGGAAGAACAGCCCTCACCCCTAGTCTTAAAGCGAGTATCCCTTGAGATACCAAAGGGGCAGTTTGTGGCTATTTTAGGGCATAACGGCAGCGGCAAATCCACCCTTGCAAAGCATTTTAACGCAATACTCCTGCCAAGCGGAGGAAAGGTTTATGTCGCAGGCATTGACACCTCCGATAATGAGCGCTTATTCGACATTCGCCAGCGAGTGGGAATGGTGTTCCAAAACCCCGACAACCAAATTGTCGCAACGGTTGTAGAGGAGGATGTAGCGTTTGCCCCTGAAAACATGGGTGTTCCATCCGAAGAAATCCGTGTGAGGGTTGACGATGCACTAAAGGCAGTGGATATGTACGAATACCGCGAGCATGCACCTCATCAGCTTTCAGGCGGTCAAAAACAGCGTGTAGCTGTTGCAGGCATTATTGCAATGCTGCCGGAGTGCATAGTACTTGACGAGCCTACCGCAATGCTTGACCCCAGAGGGCGCAAAGAAATAATCTCTACCATTCGCAAACTAAACAAGGAGCTTGACATAACCATTGTGCTGATTACACACTATATGGACGAGGCGGCAAAAGCGGATAGGGTAGTGGTTATGGATAACGGCGAAATAATTATAGATGGCAAGCCTCGTGAGGTGTTTTCACAGGTGGAGCGCATGAAGTCTGTCGGGCTTGATGTGCCGCAGGTTACGGAGCTTGCACATGAGCTTATCCGCGAGGGGATTGACATTCCGCCGCAAATCATTGATGAGGACGAGTTTGCCGACGCAATTGTAAGGCTGGTCCGCAAGCAATAAAGAATAAATATAAGAACAAAAGAAAACAACATTTATTTAGGAGTAAGAACATTGTCATACATTAAAACAGAGGGCCTCACTTACGTTTACAGTAAGGGGACACCTTTCGAGAAAAAAGCTATAGACAATATAAATATAGAGATAGAGCAGGGCGAATTTGTCGGAATCATTGGTCATACAGGCTCAGGCAAGTCCACATTTATTCAGCACTTAAACGGGCTTTTGCGCCCCGATGCAGGAAAGGTATATATCGACGGCAAGGATATTTGGGCGGATAAGTCCTCTTTGCGTGCTGTGCGATTTAAGGTGGGGCTTGTGTTTCAATATCCCGAGTATCAGCTTTTTGAGGAGACGGTCTACAAGGATATTGCCTTTGGCCCTCGCAATATGGAGCTTACAGAGCAGGAAATTGACAGGCGTGTCCATGAGGCTGCACAGCTAGTAGGACTGCGTGAGGAGCATTTAACTCGCTCTCCCTTTGAGCTTTCTGGCGGACAAAAGCGCCGTGCGGCAATTGCAGGGGTAATCGCAATGGAGCCTAGGGTGCTAATCCTCGACGAGCCCACGGCAGGGCTTGACCCAAAGGGTAGAGATAAGATTTTGCGGCAGCTGCATAGCTACCACGAAAAAACAGGCAGTACGGTTTTGATTGTATCTCATTCGATGGAGGATATAGCCAAGCATTGCAAAAAGGTGCTTGTGCTTAATAAGGCGCAGGTATATTGCTACGAGCCAACCGATCAGGTTTTCTCAAGGGCTAAGGAGCTTACCGAAATGGGACTAAATGTCCCTCAAGTCACAAGGCTTGCGGAAAAATTAGCCTCACGTGGGGTTGACTTAGGCGACGACATTTACACCGTTGAGCGCTGCAAGGAACGCTTGTTAATGCTGCTAAAGGGGGTTGGCAGTAATGCTTAAGGATATTACCATCGGGCAATACTTCCCCGGCAAGTCGGTAGTGCATAGCCTTGACCCAAGGTCGAAAATAATCATCACACTTTTATACATTGTCATGCTTTTTGCGGCAGGAAGCCCCATTGCCCTATTAGTGGGTGCGGCATTTTTGCTACTTTCTTTCCTTGTATCTCATATTCCCTTAACGCTTATGCTCAAAGGCTTAAAACCTATAATCCCTATTGTGGTTTTCACAGCGATATTAAACCTATTTTTCATAAAGGGCGAAACGATATGGAGCTTTTGGGTTTTAAGCATTTCTAAAGAGGGGATACAAACCTCAATCTTCATGGTTGTGCGAATTGTATGCCTAATTGCAGGCACTTCGCTTCTTACCTATACCACCTCGCCTATTGCTCTTACAGACGCAATAGAGCGGCTTTTGTCACCTCTTAAAAAAATAAAAGCGCCGGTTCATGAACTTGCAATGATGATGACTATTGCACTGCGCTTTATTCCTACCCTTATAGAGGAAACCGACAAAATCATGTCCGCACAAAAGGCAAGAGGCGCAGATATTGAAAGCGGAGGCATTGTGCGCCGTTCAAAGGCATTAGTGCCGATACTTGTACCGCTATTTGTATCCGCATTTCGCAGGGCAGAGGAGCTTGCCCTTGCTATGGAATGCCGCTGCTATCGTGGCGGTGAGGGAAGGACAAGACTTAGGCAGCTGCACGCAAGAGTAAGGGATTTCATTGGCGTGGCAATATCCGCAGCGGCAATAGGGCTTGTTGTAATTATAAATATTATGTGGTAAAATAAATCGCAAGCTTTTGTACTGTTTTAAGCTGTTATAAACGGCAATACACATGGAATGAGCAAGAATTAAAATGAGAAACCTTAAATTTGAAATATCCTATTGTGGCAGCCGGTTTCATGGCTTTCAGCGACAGGATAATGCAACCTCAATTCAAGGGGAGCTTGAAAGTGTTCTAAGTCAGATAATAGGCAAGGACAGCCACTGCGCTGTAAACGGATGCTCTCGCACAGATGCAGGTGTCCACGCAAGGCATTTCTGCTTCAACGTTCACATTCAAAGTGAAATTGATTGCAAAGCTCTTGCAAAGGGCATGAACGCCCTTTTGCCTTTTGATATAGCAGTTTTATCCTGCGAGGATACGGATATGTCCTTCAATGCTAGGTTTGATGCTAAGGAAAAGGAATATATCTACCTTTCTCACAATAGCGAGGTGCGAAATCCATTTCTGCAAAACCTTGCTTATCATTATAGATACCCACTCGATGAGGCAAGACTAGCCGAGGTAGCACAGCTTTTTGTGGGTGAGCATGACTTTGCATCCTATTGCAGTGCCAGGAGTACAGTCAAGTCAACAGTGCGCACAATTTACAGCTTTGACGTAAAAAGAAGGCAAACAGGCGGCAACTCCGTTGAGTTCATAATAAGAGGAAATGGCTTTCTATATAATATGGTAAGGATACTAAGCGGCACGCTTATATATTTTTCCGAGGGTAAGCGCAGCGCAGAGGATATAAAGCAAAGCCTGCTGACAGACAATCGCAGCCTTGCAGGAGTGACATTGCCCGCCCACGGTCTTTATCTAAACAGAGTTATATACTAAGAGCTACAAAGAATCCAAGGAAGGGTAGAGCGATATGATGGATGATGTAAACAGCATTGAACGCTACCGCAAAAGGCGTAAACGAAATCGAAATCGAAAAAGATTTTTTACTCTGCTTGTTTTAATTGCTATTGCAATGGTGCTTTATTTCACAAGCGATATGTGGATGAACTTATTTAACAGGGTCGAGGAGAGAATTACCGAAATTGACGGCAGCACTACTCAAGGTTTCCCTATTTCACTAAGGTCGAGTGCAGGCTATGATATGCAGCCCATGGGAAGCTCAATTGCAGTGCTTACTGATACATATATATTATCTTATAGCAATACAGGTAAGCGTGAGATTTCTCAGCAGCATACCTATTCAAACCCTTATATGCAGGTATCAAACCGCCGTATATTGCTATATGACAAGGGCGCATACAATTTTCTGGTGCGCTCAAAATCCACAGAGGTATACTCTAAGACTCTTAGCGAGAAGATTATACTTGCAAGGATTAGCGGCAAGGATTATGTTGCGGTAGTCACCGAGTCAACCCATTATAATGCACAAATGGCCATCTACAATAACCGCGGGGACGAGATTTTCACTTGGTACAGCGATTATAAAATCCTTGATGTGGAGTTCACTTCCGACTCTAAGGGTGCAATAGTAAGTACAATTACTTCAAATGAGGGGGAGTTCCTTACAAAGCTATACCGCTTTGACTTTTCAAGCGAGGAAGTAGTTTGGACAACGGATATTGCAGGCAGTATGGTATTCTCCTTAGGGTTAGTTGAAAATGGCAATATAATTGCAGCTGGCGACAATGCAATCATTCAAGTTGATAGCGACGGGCAGATCTCTCATCAGCATTCATTCACCACTGATATTGCCCGTATTGCCAAATCGGATGCTACTCTTACGTTAGAGCTCGAGGACAGCAACAGCAGAGGAATAACCATTCTAAGTGCCGGTAAGGATACTGTTTCAGAGTCTAATAAGCACAATATTGACGGGCAGGTTAAGGATTTATACGCGGATAGCGACTCAATATACTTGCTTACCTCCAATATGCTTTATGTATACTCCATTGAAAACGAGCCTCTTGCGGAGTTAAAGCTTGAACAGGAGTACGAGCAAATAATCACCCTTGACGATTATTGCTATTTATTAAGGGACAGGAATATCGTAAAAATTAGCAAAAAGGAAGTAATGAATTATCAGAGTTTGACTGATTAAAGGAGAGTATCGAAATGGGAGAACAGTTTGCGTTAATTTTTGACATAATGGT
This sequence comes from uncultured Oscillospiraceae bacterium, assembly GCA_964560565.1. GTDB lineage: Bacteria > Bacillota > Clostridia > Oscillospirales > Ruminococcaceae > CAZLMF01. The sequence goes on along the minus strand of CAZLMF010000003.1, from coordinate 9,139 downwards.
TATTGTTGTGGTAATAGTATGCGTTTATATAGGGTCAAAGCGTGGCTTTTTGCGCTCATTAGTTCTGCTTGTGGGGAATATCGTGGCAATACTTCTTGCCTTATGGCTAAGTGGCGGAATTTCCACATGGATATACGACAACTGGATTGAAGCAGAAGTTGTAAGCGGTATAAACGAAAAACTCGATGATATCACAGGGGAGTACACTTTTGAAGGAGTAACTGACAGTATTTTAAGTGTTTTACCCGATCCGCTTGCAGATATGCTCGCAGAGTATATACAGCTTGACGAAAAAACCTATGAAAATATAAATGAAAGCTTAGACAGCGGCAAATCTGAAATCGCAACAACGGTTGCAAATTCAGTAGTAAAGCCAATGGTAGTGTTCCTAATTAGAGTGCTTGTCTTTGTATTATTGGTGACACTTGCAATGATAGCAGTAAAGTTGATTGCAGGAATGTGCAGCTTTGTCAACAAAATACCCATTGTGGGGACGCTAAACTCTCTACTTGGCGGTGCTTTAGGACTGCTTGAAGCTGGTATTGTGCTGATGCTTATCACCATTGGCATAAGAGCAGTTACAATGCTTTCATCAAATGAGCTAATCGTGATAAATGAACCGACAATCGAGGAAACTAAAATATATCACACTATTTATGAGTATGACATTTTTGAGTGGATACAATAGATAAATCACCCAAAGGGTTAGAAAGGACTTTATATGCTTTGTAGTAGATGCAAAAAGAGAATGGCAGTGGTGTTTATCACAGCTATGCAAGGGGAGGAGCACCGAAACGAGGGGCTTTGCCTTGTGTGCGCAAAGGAGCTCAATTTGCCTCAGGTTCAGGAATACATTAAACAGATGGGCATTGATGAGGACGATATAGAGATGCTTAGCAATCAGCTTATGGAGCTAAGTGACGGTGATTCCTTTGAGCAGGGCGGATCTGATACCTTGCCCAATTTTCTTCAAAATATATTTGGCTCGAATATGCTCGGCAATCCTAAAAATAGCGATGACGAGCGTGGGAAGCCTTTTACTACCCCGTCTGAGCGTGGGAACAAGGGCAAGCAAAAGGAAAAAGAAGAAAAAAAGCGCAAGTTCCTTGACCAGTATTGCATTGACCTGACCGCACGAGCTAAAGAGGGCAAGCTTGACAATATTATCGGGCGTGATAAAGAGATTTACCGTGTTACCCAAATTTTATCCCGTCGCCAGAAGAATAACCCTTGCCTAATAGGCGAGCCTGGTGTCGGCAAAACTGCCATAGCAGAGGGAATTGCACAGAAAATTGTCTTAGGGGACGTTCCCTTTCGCCTTGCCGATAAGGAGGTATTCCTCCTTGATCTTACCGCCCTTGTGGCAGGCACTCAGTTTAGAGGCCAGTTTGAAAGCCGTGTTAAGGGGCTTGTTGACGAGGTTAAAGCGGCAGGCAACATAATCCTGTTCATTGACGAGCTTCACAATCTTGTCGGGACAGGTGATTCTGAGGGCAGCATGAACGCTGCAAACATACTTAAGCCCGCCCTCTCTAGGGGCGAGGTGCAGGTGATAGGGGCGACTACCTTCACCGAATATCGCAAACATATCGAGAAGGATAGCGCGCTTGAGCGCCGTTTTCAGCCTGTTACCGTTGCGGAGCCTAGCATTGAGGACACCATCGAGGTATTGCATGGCATTAAGCACTATTACGAGCTACACCATAAAGTTAAAGTATCAGATGAAGTACTGCGCATGTGCGCTGTGATGTCCGAGAGATATATCACCGACCGCTTTTTGCCTGACAAGGCAATTGACCTACTTGATGAGTCCTGTGCATGTGCAAGCATTAAGAGCAGGGAGCTTGCAAAGTATGAAAGCCAAACAGTGGAGCTTAAAAAGCTGACAGATGAGGAATCAAAGCTTGAGTCACAAACTACTGAAGTTGACTACGAGCGGCTTGCAGTGGTAAAAACCGAGGTTGCAAGGATAAAGCAGTCGCTTTTAGAGCTTGAGCCTATCGTTGCGAACTTAACTGTCACTGAGGAGGACTTGTCAAAGGTAATTGAGCTATGGACAGGGATTCCTGCAAGCAAAATCATGGAGACGGAGTTTCGTAAAATCGGCAAGTTGGAAGACGTGCTAAAATCCCATATTATCGGTCAGGATGAGGCTTGCAAGCTTGTTGCAAATGCAATGAAGCGCAGCCGTGTTCAGCTTTCAAAGCGTCGCCGTCCTGCAAGCTTTATCTTTGTAGGCCCTACAGGTGTTGGCAAAACCGAGCTTGTTAAGGTTTTAGCAGGGGAACTTTTTGATACAGTTGATCCGCTAATTCGCCTTGATATGAGCGAGTTTATGGAAAAGCACGCAGTTTCTCGCCTAATCGGCTCGCCTCCGGGATATGTTGGCTATGATGAAGCAGGGCAACTTACCGAGAAGGTGCGGCGCAAGCCCTACTCAGTGGTGCTTTTTGACGAGATTGAAAAGGCGCACCCCGATGTGATGAATATACTCCTGCAAGTTTTAGATGAGGGCAAGGTGAATGATGCCCACGGCCGCACTGTAAGCTTTGAGAATACCGTAATCTGCATGACCTCAAACGCAGGTTCCACCGATAAAAGCTCAGGTGTTGGATTTTCAAAGACAAGCGGCGACATTTCCAAGGAGCGCGCCCTAAAGGCGCTATCTGAGTTTTTGCGTCCTGAATTCCTTAGCCGTGTCGATGAAACTGTGGTGTTTAACCCACTTACTAAAGAGAACTTCCGCAGCATAGCGGCACTTATGTTAAATGAGCTTGTTGAGCCGCTAAAGGAGAAAAACATCGACTTTAGCTATGATGATAAGGTGCTTGCTTTCATTGCAGAAAAGTCCTTCGGAGGCAAGTTCGGAGCAAGGGATATACGCAAGAATATCCGCAAGCTTGTGGAGGATAAAATCGCAAATCTCTTTGTTGAAATGTGCGACAATCCACCTAAAAAGCTAAAAGTCACAGCTAAGGATGATATAGAACTGCTGACATTATAAGGACTGAGGTGTTCAAATGAAGCTTATAGCAAAGCTGATTAGCCTAATAACTGCCGTTGCCATTGCAATTTCCTTCTTTGAGGCAGGGTATAATTTTACCTTTATTCGCATATTAAAAAGGCAGTTTCAAAACCAAGGGGAAGCGTGTGCAATCGGTATAATCGGCAATGAAAAGCCCTTTGCCACGGTAAAGTTCAGTGGTACTGCATGGGCAGTTTCTATTGCAGGCATAATTGCAAGCCTTTTCGTTGGCAAGCCGATAAAGCTTGAAAATAAACCCGAATAAACATATAAAACGCTCATGCAAAAGCATGAGCGTTTTTATAAATACTAGTTATATAACCATTCCGCCATTCGGACTTATGACTTGCCCTGTTAGGTAGCCTGCATTTTCCCCTGCAAGCCAAAGCATGGTTTTTGCTACTTCATCCGCAGTGCCAAAGCGCCCCAGAGGTATTTCCTCCCTAAGTGAGCAGGCATCAGCTTCGCAAAGACGGTTGTTCATGTTGGTGTCAATTACACCTGGTGCAACGCAGTTTACGGTTATTCCTGACGGTGCAAGCTCCTTAGCAAGAGCTTTAGTAAGACCTATTACTCCGGCTTTTGCCGCTGAATATGCAACCTCGCAGGATGCCCCCACCATTCCCCATATAGATGAAACGGTGATAATCCTGCCGTACTTGCGCCGTATCATATCGGATAGCGCACTTTGGGCGGTGTTAAACACACCTGTTAGGTTAACCGCAATCATTCGCTGCCAATCCTCTTGGGTAACATCGCTAAAAAGCCCAAACTGGGAAATCGCAGCGTTGCATATTACCACATCAATACTGCCAAACTCCTGTTTGGCAGCGGCAAACATTTCATCTACCTGTTTGCGGTCGGAAACATCGGCGCAAAGGGCAATGGAGTTTGGGAGGGTTTCACTAAGCTTCAACGCCTCCTCCTCAGAGGAGCTGTAGCCGATTACGACATTGTAGCCAGCCTTTGAAAATTGGATGGCAGCCGCTTTGCCTATCCCCTGAGATGCTCCTGTAATCAGCGCTGTCATAGCGCAAGCTTGTAAATATCGAGCGTTTCTTGTTTGCCCAAAGGAACAAACTGCCCGAACTGACCACGGTCAGCCGCCATTTTCGCCATCACTTCAAGCTTTGAGGCATCTATATTGAGGTCGGATAGCCTTGTGGGCAGCCCTATGCTCTTAAAGAAGTTTTCGAGTCTGCGAATTCCCTCAAGGGCAACCGCCTCAAGGTCAGTAAAGGCAATATCAACATCAAAAACACGGGTTGCAAACTGGACAAAGCGCCCCACATCATGCTTGTAAACATATTTCATCCAAGCTGGGAACACGATTGAAAGCCCTGCGCCATGAGCAATGTCGTACATTGCACTAAGCTCATGCTCAATATTGTGACTTCCCCAGTCGCCAATGCGCCCACGGTCGAACAGACCATTATGAGCCAAAGTGCCGCACCACATAATTTCAGCACGAGCCGCATAATCATTGGGATTTGCTATTGCAATGGGCGCATTGTAAATTAAAGTCCGAAAGCTTGCTTCAATAAGTCTATCCGAATAATCGACATCCTTTGTATTTGTAAAATAGCGCTCGCACAGATGCGCAAATATATCCGAAACACCGTTTGCGGTTTGGTTTGTAGGCAAGGTAAAGGTAAGCTCAGGGTTCATTATCGCAAACTTAGGGATTAGGCATTCGCCGCCAATTCCACGCTTGAAGTTGCCCTCCTCATTGGTGATAACGGAGTTCGGGCTAGTTTCACTGCCTGCGGCTGGGATAGTCAGCACCACGCCAATACCAATTGCGCTTGTGGGCATAATTTTTGCAGGCATAAATAGGTCCCACACGTCCCCGTCATAAAGCACGCCGCACGCAATAGCTTTAGCAGAATCTATCACACTGCCTCCGCCAACAGCAAGGATAAAGTCGATATTATCCTTGCGGCAAAGCTCAATGCCTTTTTTCACTAAGGAAAGCCTTGGGTTTGGCACAACGCCTCCAAGCTCTATAAAATCAACCTTATTTTCCTTTAGGCTTTTAACAACCGTGTCATAAAGACCGCTGCGCTTTATTGAGCCTGAACCATAGTGTAAAAGCACCTTTTTGCTGTGCCTTGCGCAAAGTTTGCCTACCTCATGCTGTGTATCCTTGCCGAAAATCAGCTTTGTCGGCATGCTGTATGTGAAATTATTCATTATACCACTCCTTTAATTATTTAGCATTAGACGATTACAATTCAATTTTACCCATAATCAATTATTATGTCAACTAAAGATGTTGAAATTCCCATTTTGTTATGTTATAATAATTTGAATTGATTTGTAAATGAGAATAAAAAGATTCTTATATTATTTTTTCCATGAACTTACCCTGCGGCTACGCGGGTTTATATATGCTAAGCTTTTGCTTGGCAAAATACACATTGTGTATGGCATATACTCTTTAAAGTTGCCTGTTCATCAAGGCATTATACCTTTGTTCTAACCTTGCAAGGGCGCGGGTTAGGACATAAGATTGTGTTACCAAAACGCAGTAAAGTCAGAAATCAGAATATGAACTGGTCACAGGAATAATATGAATAACATATTATTTTATGTTTACATGACAGGAAAATTGTGCTATAATGAACTTGAAAAGTATATTAAGCCTCTCTAATCCGCATAAGGCGGCAAGTCCTTTTTAGCCGATATTACAAACTAACCAGATATCATATATTATTTTAATATTTGCAGGGCCATTTAGTTGTAAGTTGGTACAATTAGAAACTGATTAAAGGGGGAACATAAGTGAAATTTAAGAGCAGTATGTTGCTTAGCCTTTTTTTGCTTACTCTTCTCCCCATAGCAACGGTAGTTACATTGGTTTTAATCAATCTTCATGGCTTCTCTAAAAACCTTTATGAGGAGCAAATAGCTCTTTCCGTTAGCGGCAATATGAGCAATATGGATAACTACCTAAGAATAATTGAAAGCGATGCAAAATCAATAACCAATCTCGACAGTGTAAATGAAGCTGTAAAGCTTTCAAACAGCGGCAACAATAATTATACAGACCAAACTTTCATTGAGCTTTCTACTTTAATGGAATATGAAGCGTCATCCGATTATGTGGACAGCGCCTTAATAATAGACGCTAGCAACATAGTAATTGCTTCAAGCGGCAGTTACGTCGTTGGGAGTAAATTAGCGTTAAGCGATTCCTATACCAAGCTTGCAGATATGCCCCCCACTCTTTCGAGCATTATAAATGTTGGTAATGTTGAAAGGAAAATACGGATGTCTACTGTGGTGTCCATTAAAGATGACTCTGGTGAGGTTATAGGGCATTTCATCAGCTTTGCCAATACTGATTATCTTCAAAACATTATCAACGAAGCTAAATTTGCAAAGACAGGCAGCATTCTAATTACCGACCAATACAATTCAATTTTAGCCTACCCCTTTGCCTACACAGTCAGTGTAATGGAGTATGACCAAACAGATAATGACATACTTTCAAGTAAAATTACTCAGGTGGGCGCAATTGACGGGCAAGCAAACAGCACATTTTTTAAGTATGTCCACAGCAATATTGAAAAGCATGGCTACATAAGCCGCTCATCATATAGCGGTTGGTCAATAGTGGCATCAGTTTCAAGCTATGAAATGTATTCTGATTGGGGAAAGTCTGCATCGGACATAATATGGCTCTCTCTAGCAATAGTTATAGTATTGGTGATTCTTGAGGTTTACCTCACTTCAATGCTCACAAAGCCTATTAGCAATATCACCGATACTATCCGTAAGATTAAGCGTGGTGACTTTGAGGCAAGGGTTGATACTTCAGTGCATAGCGAGTACGAGCAGATTTCAAAAGCATTTAACGAACTTGCCGATGATATTGTTGTAAGCGAGGGCAGATATAGGACAATCGTTGAAGCCTCCGACAACATTATTTTTGAATGGAACTTCCAAAAGAACGAGGTTTTCGTATCCAACAGCTTTAATAAAAAGTTTAGCTACCGCGCCCCTGATGACAGCTTCCAAAATAGCTTCCTAAACAAAATTAAGGTTTACTACGAGGATGTGGAACGTTATCGTGCCGACCTTGAGCTTATGAGGCAGGGCGGTGCATTTATGCAAAATGAGTACCGCTTCCGCAATATCTACGGCGACTACATATGGGTACTAATGCGCACATCCGCTCTTGATGACCGTGAGGGTAAGCCGTTGAAGGCTGTGGGTGTAATAGTGGATATTGACCGCGCGAAGAAAAGCGAAATGCTGCTTATGCAAAGAGCAAGCTACGATGTACTTACCGAGCTATATAACCGTGCTACCTTTGAGCGCACCCTCAACAATGAAATGCAGCTCTCAGGCAAGCGCAAGTCAAGCAACGCAATTATGTTCATTGATATTGATGACTTTAAGGTTTTCAACGATAAATATGGTCATGCCTGCGGTGATGAGGTGCTAAAGTTCACAGCCAAAGTAATCCATGAGGAAATAGGCGGCAACGGTTTCGCAGGCAGGTACGGCGGCGATGAATTTGTCGTTTGTATAAAGAATATCGACAGAAATAACCCTGATAAAATTGCAAGCGCAATGCTTGATAGGCTTGCAAAGGGATTTTATTCAGAGATTGTAAACGAGAGCATCTATGTCAACTGCTCTATCGGCATTTCAGTTATCAAGGACGCAGGGCTTACTCCTGAGGAAATCATCGGTTCTGCTGATGATGCAATGTATAAAATCAAGAAGTCCGGCAAGTCTAACTATGGATACATATAAGCGTTAAAAAGGCTGCGGAAAACCGCAGCCTTTAATACTATCTTAATGCTATCCTAATACTAGGATTATGCTTATATTACGCAAATATACTTCCCGTTTTTTCTACAAAGCTCATGTGCCTCATCAAAGGTTGAGAGCAGCTCTTTTAAGTCCAACTTCTCTTCGGGAATTTTTGTTATGCCCACACGCAGGCTTAGCTCAAGGCTATGCCCATTTGCTTCAATCCTATTTCTGTTGAGCGCGCATATTTTGTCTGCAAGCATATTCACCTTATCAAGCTCTGATAGCCTTGTAAGCACTGTGAAATTATCACGCCCTGAGCGAAACAGCGTCATATCCTCACCAATGCAAGCCTCCAGCCTTTTTGCGTTTTCCACAAGCATAATATCCCCGACATCATACCCATAATTATCGTTTACGCTCTTAAATGAAACAATATCCGTGCAAAGCACATATGTACCCCTTAACCCTTTGATTTCCTCATAGAAATTTGATATGTTTATATCCTTCATCGGTATTCCTCCTTGTTTAAAATTTACGTTTAGCCTAGGGAAAAGCTGAGAAAAGCTATGGTTTCTGCGAAATTGCGATGGCGTTGTGTAGAACGTTGCACTGAATGCTCTTGTGAACGCCTCCGGTGAGCCGTAGCCATACTTGTAAGCAAGGTCGGTAATCGTCATATCGCTAGACTGCATTTCCTCTGCCGCTTTAGTCATTCGGCGCTTGCGTACATATTCATTTAGCGAATAGCCAAACACATAGCGAAATGTACGGTGCAGGCTTGAAAGTGAGCAATAGCAATGCCGAGCCACGTCATCAAGCGTGAACTTCTCACATAAATTATCCTCAATGAAGTCAACTGCCCCCACAAGCTCATAGAAATCCCGCATTTTCCCCTCCTGAACAATTCGAATACCGGTATTATGCTTTTAGTATAGCATACAAAAACGCTTTATTGCTTGATAATTCGTGTCAAAATCTACATTTATATCTGGAGGTAATAAAACTGTACAACACTATTATATTTGACCTAGACGGTACTTTACTTGATACTCTAATCGACCTCGCCAACAGCGTGAACTTTAGTTTAAGCAAGCACAACTTGCCAATTCGCACTCAATCTGAGGTGCGAAGTTACTTAGGTAATGGTATTTTAAAGCTTATGGAGCACGCAGTGCAAGATGGGCAGGACAACCCCAATTTTGAAGCTGCATTCCAAGACTTCAAGGAGCATTACCTAGCCAATTGCAACATTAAAACAAAACCCTACACAGGTATAATGGAGCTGCTGAGTGAGCTAAAGGGCAGGGGAATCAAGCTTGCAATAGTTTCAAACAAGCATGATAC
>CAZLMF010000002.1:23266-37679 GCA_964560565.1 uncultured Oscillospiraceae bacterium | reverse complement strand
GCCTTTTTAAGCATTTCTAGGATTTGCGAGCTGTCATCCTCCATGCTTTTGAGGATAACTCGCTGTGCGCAGTCGATTGCAAGCTCCACTAAATCGCCTTCATGTCTGCGGTAGGATGCGCTCTTGTTATCTTCTATCTCCCTTAAAAGCTCTGCGGCAGCGTCAAGCTGTTCCTTGCAGTCCATTTTAGCCTGCTCAGTGCCAAGGCGAATGCCCTCGAGCCTTGCCTGCTCGGTAATAGCGGCAGCTGATGCCTTTGCTTCGTTTATTATGCGCTCTGCTTCAACCTTACCTGCAACTACAATGGATTGTGCGTTCATATTTGCATCGGAAACCATCCTTGCAGCTTGAACGTTGAGGTTTTCCTCGAACATATTTAACTGGTTCTCATAAGCAGTTAGCCTGTCGCTCTCAGAAGCAAAAGCTTCACCTTTTTTTGCGCTTGTTTTTGAGGCTAATGGCTTTGTAGGTTTAGCAGCATTTGACTGCACAGCGGGCTTATTGCTGACAATTACGCTTTTTTGCTCTATGTTTACGTCAGACGACTTATAAACCCCATTGTTATAAGCTTGCACGCCCTGTGTCGGCTGCTGTAAATCATTGGGGCTTATTTGGGTTGATTTGACTACCCTTCCACTACGCAATGATCTCGTCCTTTCCGCCCTTTGCGACGATTATCAATCCCTCATCCTCAAGCCTACGAATTATGCCGACAATGCGCTGTTGCGCCTCTTCAACATCCCTAAGCCTAACATTATGAAGATACTCAATATCCGCCTGCAGGGATTCCTGCATACGTTGTGACATATTTGCAAATAGTACCGCGGAAACCTCGGGCGTTGAGCCCTTGATTGCAACCGCCAAATCCTTGGGATCGACTTCCTTGATAAATGTCTGAATTGATGTGGGGTCAAGGTTGACAATGTCCTCGAATACGAACATCTTTAACCTGATTTCTTCAACAAGCTTAGGGTCACGGACTGCAAGCTCGTCAAAGATATGCTTCTCTGTGCCTCGGTCAACATTGTTGAGTACATCCGCAATGTAGTTTATACCGCCAATTTCAGTAAAGTCCATTGATACTATTGAAGTGAACTTACGCTCTAGTGTGCGCTCAATTGACTTAATTATTTCAGGTGAGGCGCTGTCCATCTTTGCTATGCGCTCGACAACGTCAATCCTTTTTTCCTTTGGAAGCTCGGCGATTATCGCCGCTGCTTGGTCGGATCTTGCATAGGAAAGAATCAAAGCTATTGTCTGTGGGTGTTCATTTTGTACTATTGCAAGTAGGTTTTTATAATCCGCCTTGCGTATAAAATCAAATGCCTTAGTCTTAAGGGACTTAGTTACCCTTTCCATGAGTTGCTGAGCTGTCTGAGCGCCGAATGCCTTTTCAAGTATCTGACGGGCATAATCAACTCCACCCTCTGCTATTACCTTTTGTGTAAGACAAAGACCATAAAAATCGTTTAATATATCCTGAACGGTTTCAATCCCTAGGTATTCAAGCTTTGAAACCTCAAGTGTAAGCTTTTCGACTTCCTCGTCATTAAGATGCTTATAGATAGCAGACGCACTGTCTGTGCCCATTGAAGCGATAACTGTCGCCGCTTTTTGTCCCGGTGTTAATCTTGAAGTATCTGCCATCAATAATCCTCCTCTTTAAGCCATCCTCTGATAAGTTGTGCGGCAATTTCAGGACTTGTCATTGCAAATTCGCCAATTTCACGTTTAAGAACTGATTCCTTTGTATCCTGTCTTGAAGCCTCTGAAAGGCTTGGAATGTTAAAGTCTTGCTTAATCGGAATGTTGAAGGGTGAATTATCCTTTGCGTCCTTCTCTTGCTGCTGAGCAAGCAATGCTTGTTTCCTGCGAAGTCTTTTCCTCTTCCTTGAACCTCTTGTAATAAGCATAAGCACAAGAATAACCAGCACCAATATCCCAAGGGCAACTCCTCCGTATAAGAGTAGTTGTTCCAGTGTCCACTGGGGAACAAGAGGAATATCGTCCGTACCTGGATTTATAACCTCTCCTGGCTTTAGGAATGTGTTGTTAAATACCATAACGCTGTCTACCTTAGTGCCTGCTGCATACGCCACAAGCTCGGATATTTGCTCACGCTCGCCAAGCTCCATTTCTTCCTTATTCAAGGATACAGAAATGGTAATATCGTCAACTGCATATCCACTTTTCTCAATCTGCTGTTTGCGGGTGTTGACAAGGTAGTGGGTTTTGGTTACCCAATCATAATAGCCCTCGCCGGTTTCAGCGAACTCAATTGTAGGATAATTAGGAACATCGTCAGCATTTGGGTCAGTGCCGACAACTCCGCCGTCTATTATGTTGCCCCCTATGCTACCCGAGTTTTCTTTATCGTCAACCATGCCTGTGCCGTCGCCGTTTGAGGGGGTATATTCGACTATATCAGTGAGCTGCTTGTCGTAGTTGAGCCTTGCATCAACGCCGACTACAATACCTTCCTTGCCAAAGAAGGGAATAAGCAGTTCAGTAATTTTCTCCTTTAATAACTCCTCGTACTGAGTTTTGAAGTTCAACTTTTGCACTTCGTCAACTTCGTCATCATCATCTGCGGTTAAAAGCGCACCTGTGCCGTCGGTAATGATAACGTTATCAGCGGTAAGAGTGGAAACTGCTCCTGCGGCTATATTTTTTATGCCTATTACTTCGCTACTGGAAAGGTCATATCCTGCCTTTAGATGGAGCACCACTGATGCGGTTGCTTCATCTTGATTATCGTTTATTACGGTGTCCCTAATTTGTGGTATATCAAGGGATACAATGGCATCCTTTACGCCTGCAAGGGTTTTATATGTAGCTGTAAGTCTTGTTTCCGTTTGTCTTCTTGATATTTCGCGCTTGTCATAGTCAGTTGAAAACATATTTATGCTTTCGTCCCATACATCATAGTTTACTGTGTCACGGGGGTAACCTTTTACCGCAAGCTGCATTTGAATTGAAAGCATCTGCTCCTTAGGTACTGATATTGCACCGCCTGAGGTGATTGATGATTCTATCCCCATCGATTGCAGCTCTGTGATAATTTCCGCCGCTTGCGTGGAGTCAAGCCCAGAATATAGAGTAGTGTAGCTTTCATTGTTAAGTATTAAGGTGAGAACAATTGAAAGTACAAGTATGAATGCTCCAACTGAAATGATAACAGTTTTAGCTTTTTTGGTTTGTCGCTTCCAAAACTCACCTATTGATTCGAATAGCTTTTTAAGCTGATCCATCTATATAAACCCCCATATTTATACGCATTGTGACTACCTCAATAATAAATAATTTCTAGTAAAATTTTAATGTACTGATTGTAGTTATGTTTAGTCTTTATACTTATGGTATGTTATCCTAACATGAGAAATCAGCTAAGATATTATAGTTGCATTTTGATTATTTCATTGTATGCTGCTATTGCCTGGTTTTTAACCGTCACAAATAGCTCAAGGGCAATAGCTGCCTTTTGTGCATTTATGCCGACAGTATGCAAATCATCGATTTCCCCAAGCATGACCTTAGTTGCGTCTTCGCTTGATACCTCGGCAGTTTCTACTGCATTTGTTAGTAGCGAATCAAATATTTCCTTAAAAGGAACGAGCCCTGAGGCTTCGTTTTGAGCGATTTTGTCCTTATCTGCGGCTGTGGTAATCCCTGTCATTGGTGTGATTGAGCTTGACATTGGAACTATAAACATTTTTTCTTCCTCCGATGAGTTTCATTTCTATTCGATTAATTTCTACTTCCCTATCTGAAGGGCTTTGCTTGCCATTGACTTTACAGCATTTATAACAGTCAAATTCGCCTCGTATGCCCTTGTTGCTGCCATGAGGTCAATTTGCTCCTCGGCGACATCAACGTTGGGATACCAGACGTATCCGTTTTCATCTGCATGTATATGGGTGGGATCGTAAACTGGCATAAGGTCAGTTTCGTCCTCGACTACCTCGGACACGACCACGCCCTTGTATTGTGTGTCGGTAACATCATTGCCACGTGCACCTATTCTGCTTCTTATGCTTGCTTTGAGTTGTTCAGAGGCAGAGAGGTAGGTTTCCTCCCCGTTCATTGCTCGCTTTAGTATGCTTTCAAAGCTTTTATTCTCTGAAAAGACAACTAACTGGCGGCGATATGCCTCACCGTCTTCGGTTCTTGTAACCTTTGAGTTGGCAATGTTCTGTGAAATAATATCCATTCGCAGTCTTTCAGCGCTTAATGCTGAGCCTGCTATATTAAGTGAGCTTAAAAACGCCACTTTTGTAGCCTCCTTGTTAAATCAGCTTATCCTGATGTTCTCATCGCTGTTCTTAAATTTGAAAACTCGCCGTTAATTTTGTTGATAAGAGCTTCATATTGCAGTTGAGCCCTTGCAAGCTCAAGCTGCTGCTGGTCGGCATCTACATTGTTGCCGTCGGGCTGACCATTGGTGAAGTCTTCCTCAATAACTGTAGTTTGAATTTCAAGCCTTTTCTTGCCTACTCTATCGCCATTGGCATCTAGCTTTTCTCTTAGTACACCCGAAAATTCGACATGCTTTTGCTTGTAATCCGGAGTGTTTTGGTTTGCAATGTTTTGGGAGATTACCTGCTGTTTAAGCCACAAGGCATCCAATCCCTGCTTGGTAATATTAAAGCTTTGAGTATTAAAAAGTGCCATAATAACCTCCTTTTTCCTTAAAAAATATATCAAGTAAATAAATTTATGTCGTAAAAGATATTGTCTGCTAGTAACTAATAGTTTAATTTTGTTTGATTATACGTATAGTTGTTTAATTAAACATATTGTATCACACAACGCTCGAGAACACAATATATATTGCCTAAACGTATATCATTTTGTCGCAATCTGTGTAAATTCGTGGTCTTAAATTATGCAATTTGTATAATTGTAACTTAATATTACATAATAAATGACAATATTTGGTACATGAAAAAAGACCTAGAGGATAACTAATCCTTTAGGTCCCAATTTTAACTCTATTCCTACGAGCATCATGCATTGAGGAATGATATTTATTTTTCTAAAGTTATTATAGCCTTTTATGTCGTAAAATATATTGAATTTGTATGAACAATCAGTAAAAATACATTTGTCGAAGTGTGGTTTATTTTGCCGAATGGTGGGTTGCCTTTTTGTTAAATATCAAAACCTTGATAACTCTAGATGTTACCTCTTGACGGTACTTGTTCTTTATTCCCTCCACCGCTTCCGTCTTGACATTTAGGGCGTCAGGAGCAAATCCTGACTCAATTGAGCGAGCGACATCGTTTATATACCACGTCGCACATTCCTTGCATTCGCAGCAGTTAAATCTATTTAGCACCTCGGGTACACATTCGGTGATAAGCTGTGTGATTATGTCCTGCTTATTGCTGTTTACCTTTGCATTTTTCATCTCCTGCTTAAAGCTGTTTTTGCCCTTTTCAATAGCAGGGTTGATGTTTTCCGTTGAACCTGCAAGCAGGTTTAGCACATGGGCGGTTTTACTTGTCTTTCGTGCCAATGGTATTCCTTCCTCCAAACAATTCATCTATAAATCTGATATAATCCCTCGTCGCTTTTGCACGAGGAGCGTATTCCATTATTGTAAGCTTGTGTGCAGGCGCTTCAGCGACTGCTATGCTAGTGCTGATTTTATTCTCAAAGACCTTAGTCTGAAGCTGACGAGCAATGATTTGAGCAAGCTCCTCTACTTCCCTTGCAAGGGTTGTACGGGGGTTGTACTTCGTGAGTAAGATCCCCGAAAGCTCCAATTCTTGGTTGTAGTATTTCTTAACCGCAAAGATGGTTTCCTTTAGCTGAGAAATACCTTGCAGGCTTAGTATTTCCGGTGTCATTGGAACTATGAGGCTGTCTGCTGCGGTATAAGCATTGATGGTGAGAATATTAAGGGCAGGGGGAGTATCTATAATAATGTAGTCATATTTATCCCTAAGGCTTTCAAGCTGTTCCCTTAGGGTGTGTTCACGCCCAACATGGACAAGCTCCAACTCAACACCGCTTAAAAGAATATTCGCTGCAACAATGTCACAAGTGTAGGTGCTCTGGATTGCCTGCTCAAAAGTCGCATCGCCCTTGAAAACATCGTAGATTGTAATGGAATCCTCGGATTCAGCATCAGCACCTAAGCTAAAGCTGAAATTGCCCTGTGGGTCAAGGTCAACTCCTAAAACCTTGTAGCCTCTTGCGGCAAGTCCGCCGCATAATGCGCAGGCAGTTGTAGTCTTTCCAACTCCGCCCTTTTGATTTGTAATTGCAATAACCTTTGCCATATCTTTCATGCCTTCCTTGTACAATTAAGTATACAATCGCTGTGTTTAAGTGCTTGCAGCTATCATGTATCTAATAAAATCATTCTTGGGCAGAGGCTTAGAGTATAAAAAGCCTTGTATGTAGTTGCAGTTAAGTCCCTTTAACATCTCAAGCTGAGGTTCCTCCTCAACGCCCTCTGCAACCACCTGAAAACCAAGTTTTCGAGTCATTTCTACGATGGATTCCACAATGATGCGGTTATCCACGCAGGTTGTAATGTTCTTGATAAATTCCCTGTCAAGCTTAATGAGGCTTAGAGGGAGCTTAATGAGATAGCATATGCTGGAATAGCCTGTGCCAAAATCATCAAGTGAAAAGTTAATGCCAATGTCGTTGAACTGGGACATTATTTCCTTGACAGTGTCAAATGAGCTTATTAGAACGGATTCAGTTATTTCAAAGCCTAGGAAATTTAGTGGAATGCGATACTTATGAAGTATTTCCCTAACGCTTGATACGAAATTTTCATGGATAAACTGCACCACAGATACATTGACATCAATACTGTCAATGCGAACGCCCATTGCAAGCATATCACGAATGGTTTCACAAGCCTTTTCAATAACCATTATGCCCATGTCAAGGATAAGCCCTGTTTCCTCTGCTATCGGAATAAATTCAGTGGGTGAAATTGCACCAAGGTCGGGATCGTTTAAGCGCAGTAATGCTTCCGCCTTTGTGAATTTGCCTTCCTTAACATTGAATATCGGTTGGTAGTAAACCTCAAAGCCATCATTTTTCACAGCGTTTTTCAATGCCTCTACAATCCTCGCTTTGCGGGAAAGCCGATTTTTCGCGCTGTTATCAAATATTATTGGGCCTGTGTCCTTGCCTGTTGCGCCAAGGAGTGTATAGTCCAGTGCAACCAGCAAACCCTCGGTATCACAGATATGCTCGGGGTACATTATCATTCCCACATTTATAATGCAAGAATACTCAACACCCTCAATAGTAACAGGTCGGCTGAAGCGCTCTATTATCTTCTCAGCAAGCTCTCTTGTATTATCTAAGTTATATCCTGGCAGCATAACCGCAAATTCATAGCTTCCAACCCTAAATACTTCCCCTCTTAGAGGTAGCCGATGTATAGACTCAAGCACCCGTTTTAAAAGCTTGTCGCCAAATTCGTGACCAAAGGTGTCGTTGAAAAACTTAAAATCGGAAATACCTACTAAGATAATCGAACCGCTAAAAGACTCGCGGGAGTTTATTGCACGGTCAAAGATTTTAATAAGCATGTCCCTGTTCGGTATGCTCAAAAGCTTATCGTAATATGTCATTTTCTCAACAAGCTGTTCCCTTTGCTTGGCTTGAGTATTATCCACTGCAGTCATTAAATATACTTCTGTGCCATCTGTCCACTGAGTGGATGCGCAGTGAGAAATATTCCAAAGCTCAAGGTAGGGGTTGTATATCTCCGAGCTTGCACGCTTTGCTTTGGTCCTTAGCTTGCGAATAGGGCATAGTCTGCATGGGGAGTCGCTATTGTAAAATGCCTTATGGCATTTGTCACCCATTTCTATATCGGGCAGCTTTTGCTTAACAGTGTCATTACAAAATTTTAATCGATATGTATCCTTTTCAATGATGTAAATCATGCTGTCAAGATTGTTGACAATATCACTAATCAGCTTATCATCTAAAGCAGGGTTGTTTTCAAGTGTTTTTAACATCTTCCAGAATCCTTTCTGCTTTTTATCTAAATCATTTACTGTAAAGGGAGTAGTTCGCTTTCCCATGACGCTTTACATAGTACATTGCGTCATCCGCTGCCATAAAGATTTCATTGAGGGTTTGACCGTGCTCTGGAGCAATTGCGATTCCTACGCTGCAACCGACCTTCATATGGGCTTGGGCAGCTTCGGAATAAAAACCTTCGCAAAGCTCTGCCAGCATTTCCTCAATCGTTGTCTTCATTCTCTCGGCAAGTAAGCCTGTTTTTCCTTTTTCGCCTCTTATGCACATGACAAATTCATCTCCGCCAAAGCGCCCTGCAAAGCCATTTCCATTGGTGAATTTTTTTATTGTGTCTGCAACAAATTTGATAACTTCGTCACCGCAGGCATGGTTGTATTTATCGTTGACATTTTTGAAGTCATCAATGTCAACAAAGGCGATAGCAAGCTCATCCTTTGCCTTTTTAACTGTGTCAAGCTCATTTACAAGTGCCTTTTCAAAGGTACTTCTATTATAAAGCTGGGATAAGAAGTCGAAGGTTGCACGCTCGGCAAGTTGAAGCTCAAGCTTTTTTTCGCTGTCAATATCAACAACAACTATAAGTAGGTGCTGACGCACTCCTGTGCGATTTGTGGTACATATCAAGCTAAGCGATGTCCAAATGTAGTCACCGTTTGCATTTCTGATGCGGTATTGGCTTTCGATCTGACCGCAATTATCTATAGCATTTCTTACCTCTCTTGCAAAGCCCAATGCATCTGCTGAGTGGATAAAGCTTGTGTAATATTCAACTGTGGGACTAATATGTTCGAAGTCAGCCCCAAACTTTTTCTTGAAGTTATCGCTTATGTAGATTTTCTGTGTGTTAAAGTCATAATCAAGGAGCATACTGTCGGATATTTCGGATATGGTGCGGTGGCGTTCCTCGCTTATAACCACCTCGTCCATAAGAGTATTAAAGGCTTCCGCTATTTCGCCAAATTCGTTTTGCTGCGCATTGAAAAAGCGCGCGTCACGATTACCATTTTGGATACTTGTGAGAGTTTGCTTTAGCCTGTCAAGGGGTACTGTAATTCTTTTTGAGAGGTGGAAAGCAAGTATAATAGCTATTGCAATTGCCGATATAATAATATAGAGTACAAGAGAAACCATATTGTCAGAAAACTTGCTAAGCTGGTCCTGTTCAATTGAAGCAAAGAATGTCCAAGTGGGGCTTTCCAAGTTTTTGCCGTATGCAAAAACATTCCTGCCCTCGAGCTTAAAATCCTTTTGGGCAGAGTTGTCATGTGCCGCTGTGTATAAAATGGACTGAAAATCCTTGTTTTTATCGGGTATGGATGAAATGTTGGAATCGGGGATAAATCTTGACTCACCTATAATGTTTTGGTTATTATCGAGGATGAATACCTCAGTATTACTTTGAGCGTTAAGCTCGGTCAGTGTTCCAATAAGCTCATCTGCGTAAAAGGCTTGGCTGTAATAGCCTGTCAGCTTATCATTTTCGTCGACGAGCTTATCTGTTATAGCTATGTATTGCCTTCCACTCTCAGTTGCACTAAGAGATGAAAAATGAGGCTGACCGATAATAACTTCCTTAATCGCTTCAAAATCCTCAAGCTTTTCGCCATTTGTGATGTCTCCTGTACTGTAGAGTACCACTCCATCTAAGTCCGCAACTGCACTGTATGCGACACTTTCATTAGCTGAGTTTAACTCGAACACCTGCGGTGCAGACACTCTTGAAAAAACACTTCGGTCTGTAGAACTGGAGACAAGCTCGGAAATATTAGCGTTTTGAGTAACTCTTTTTACCTGCTCAGCCATGGATGAGAATAAGCGTCCAACCGCTACTTGCTGTGTGTCAGCAGCGGCAGTGATGCTCTTAATATAAGATTGGCTCGAGTTGTAGGATGCAATACTTAGGCAGGTATAGTAAACTAAAAAAATCGGCACTGTGACAACGCCAATAACTATAAATCTTACTAATCCCTTGATGCGCACAACCTCACCCCCTATAAGAATATACATAAAAGCCTATATATAAATGTTATTTATAGCGATTAGCAATTTGCTGAGTGAAAACGTATTGAGCTAAAATTTCCTCTTGAGCAAGTGTTGTTTTAAGAAAACGACATCCATATGTAAAACTATTATCATCGCTCTCTTGCTTTCTGAGTATATCGGCGCAAAGCTCAAGCTCGTTGTTGTTTATGTTTAAAATAAGCATGATTTCAGTGCCTACTACAAAATCAGATGTTGTTAAAATAGCAACTCCACCAATGTTGAGGTCTTTAATCAATACCTTTAAAGGCTCCTCTAGCTTAGTTGTTTCCTCCCCTACAGTGTAAAAAGTGATAATCGCAGGGAGGTTGGTGTTTATTTTGTAAAAACGTCTTCTATCCTCGAGTAGCTCAGGTTGGTTGCCGATAAGTATGTTGAATTGGCGGGTGGTCGAAATTGATACTCGAGTAGTATATTTTACACGGTCATTATTATGCATGAGAAAAATAACTGAAACTTCATCCCCTCTTGCTATCTCGGGCAAGTCCTTACCCTTTAGTATTAGCAGGGCGCCATTTTCCTTTTTCCTAATAGTTTTGGGGAAATCAAATGTTTCAGTTGAAAAGAGCTTTTTGCCTTCTCTATCCATAACGTCAACTTTTAAAACCTTCTCTTTACTGAACATGGCAGAAGCCCTCCTATTCACAAAAAATATCCAATTATAATAATTGTAACTACTATAAATTATACATTAAAAACTATTACAAAGCAATATAAAACGGGAGTAAAACTTATATTTTCAACATTTGTGGCTCTTTTTTAGTATGTACATCTGTACAAATACACAAAAAGGTGCTATATTTATTTTCATTGGAGGGGTTGTTGTTGCGTAAATTCATACCTTTTTCCGTTGAAGTTTTCTCACGCAGATGCAAATTTATAATTCTGCTTATAAATCTCCCTGCTCTGCATATAATTCTAGCCGTTGCTGTCATGGCACTTTTAAGCGGCGAATATGCCTTTGCAGCTTCAAATACTTTCATGAGAATACCGTGGATACTGTGCTTTGTTTCAATGGGAGTGATATTGCTTACTATTATGCTGGGCGCTATTTTAACGCAGGTTTTTTCCTCACTGCATAAAAAGTATACTTACATTGAGGTTTCAAACAGCTATATAATATTAAGCCGTTATAACGGCGTTTCCCTAAAGTTACGAGATAACGTGGTATACCGCAAGCTATATGTAATGCCCATTGCGGATATTGAAAGAGCTGAGCGCTATGGACGTGGGAAAATGCTTATAACAGGAAATGTTCGAAAGTATGTGGAAAGGGATTCTCGATTAGGGTACCGCATCACTCGCGCAGGGCTGGTGTTCAACAACTGGTGGCTAAACGATAATGGCTATAAAAGCGTCAGCTGCGTTACGATTGCACCTTATTTTAAGAACCCTCAAAAAATTGTTGCCCTGATAAATAAGCTTATGGAGCGTGAGCAAGCCTCAAGGCAGCTGCTTGATGATATTGCAGATAACAAGTAAAACCACGAAAAATGCAGATAAAGGCAGGGGGACGATAGTCTCCTCTGCCTTTAAATTAGCGTTTACTTAAACTAAAGCACAACTGCGCTTGTTTACACATTTATTGCTCTCCTACTGAGATTGAATCAGGGAAAATCTTAGCTGAATCTTCCTTGAGATAGGTGGTGTTGATATACCCTTGAATAATCGCACCGTCAAGGATTGTGATGGCAGAGGCACTAATGTCGCCGAAGATGACAGCTTCATTGCGAAGCTCAGCCTTTCCTCCGACTTCGATATTACCCTTTACCTTGCCGTTAATATCGCAGTACTGGGCGGCAACATCCCCGAGTAGAATTGCGTCCTTGTCCATTGCAACCTGCCCTTTGGAGCTGATAACGCCCTGCATGGAAGAGCCCTTCATATCGATATTGTTGCAGGATACATCCCCTACAACCTTACCGCTTATCTCAACATTCTTTGTAGTTTCAACATTTCCCTTTATATTCCCCTGCAGGTTCATATCCGCAAAGGAGTGAATATTGCCGTCAATTACGGTATTTCTGGAAATAACAGTTACCTCGCTATCACGTTCAAGGGGGCTGTATGACTGGGGAGCATATGGTGAGTATTGGGGAGGCTGTGAAGTAGCTTCCTCAAAATCTGAGCCTGTGTTCCCCGTGTTGGGATAATAAGGAGTTTCGTATGGGCGTGATGAATCAGTATTGGTTGCTTGTGAATCCTCAGCATCGAGGTATCTGTCAAGCTCGCTCTGGGAACCCGGCTCCTTTGTTAAATCATCGCCTACAAGATTGTCTCTTTTAAGCAGGTCTTTGACTGCTTGTGAAAAGTTTTCCTTAATACTCATTTGGTTTTCCCCCTACTTAGTCTATGTAGCTGAAGGTCAGCGGCATTGTATCCTTTGTTATTCGGTCAAAACGCTTACCACGAGCTAAAATTTCAATGATTACATCCTCTACGACATGTGTAGTCTTTTCATTTGCAACCCCGTCATGGAAAAGTACAACTGCCCTGTCAACCTTATTTATGTCCTTGATGACATCGTTGTACATGCTAATCCAATCGGCCTTTTTGTCGGCATCGTTGCTTGCAACATTCCAATCAAAATAGCGAAAGCCACGTCTTTGCATTTCAGCTATTATAGGTATATAAATGTCATAGTTGTAGGCGTTGACACTGCCTCCCGCAAAACGGAATATTTCAGTTTTGACACCTGTTGCCTCATATATAGTTTGCCACATTTTATAGAAATCCGCAAGATAGCTTTCAACATCCGCATAAATATCAATGTAGTCGTGAGAATAGGTATGAACTCCTATTGAATGCCCCTCGTCGACTATTCGCTTCATTAGGGCACGGTTTGTTTCATTATCATTATGCCCCGTGACAAAGAATGTAGCCTTTATATCGTATTTAGCAAGTATGCTCAAAATATCATTGGTGTTTTTTGATGGGCCGTCATCAAAGGTGAGGTAAACTGTATTTTTCTCATATATATATTCATCGGCAGGGGTGACATACATATCCTCAAAGGCATTAGAGTAGTCGGGCAACTTCGAGCCCTTTCCTGCGACAATATCCATAAACATTCGCCCGTGGCGGTTGTAAAGCTCCCCTAAAATGCTTTCCATGATTACTGGGTCTTCTTCAATGATTTCACAAAGCTCTTCCTGAGTTAAAGGTTCCTGCTCGCTTGTGGACTCCTTTGCCTGCTCAAGTTCCAGTTCAACCTCAAGGGATGAAATACGCGCGCTAAGCTCGTCAATTTCCTTTGACTTGCCTGAGTTACTGTAAAAGAGAAACGAAAATAATACAATGGAACCAAGGAATAACAATAAAAGCATCGTTACTATCAGGTGCTTAAAAAACTTAACACTACCCCAGTACAACCATGTCACCTCATTTCACTTGCATGAGTCGCTTAACAGTCCTAATAAACACACTGCAAAGCAAATAAAAATATACTCTAATATATAATACATTAACAGTCGAAAAAAGTCAATAACCGTTAATAATTAATAGCATCTTCATGATTTTCCCTAGGGGTTAGCTGTAAAATGGTACAATAAAGTTATGATTTCGTTATAAATAGCAACGAATTTGTTTCAATTTGCCTAATCTCTATTGACTTTGTTTAACAATATGAATATAATATTAACTGTAGTTTGTAACGACAAAATGTTAAAGTTAAATGTTGCAAATGTTAAAAATGAGAGGGGTTTGTTTTAATGACTAAAGGGAAATTCGGGATTAGGCTGTCCATCATTGCTATTGTAGCTTATTTGCTTGCAATTTTTGATATGACAACCGCAATGATTCTCGTTATTGGCTTTGCTATTGTAGCAGAAAATGACGAATGGCTTACTAGACAGGTGCTACAACCACTATTTGCATGGATTGGAGCTACTGTAATCACTTTCTGCGTTGATCTTGTGTTTGGCTTCTTTGCAGGAATTGCTACGGCACTTTCACCACTATCATTCGATTTAAGTGATATACTAAATGGAAGAATTGGCTACACAGGTGCTGCTGGTGCTATTGCCGGCGTAGGTGACTTTATTAACGGATGCGTTAACCTTACTCTGCTAATATTCTTTATTATCGCAATTCTTAGGCTTCTAAAGGGCAGCGACGCTAATATGCCAATCTTCGGTGGTATTACAAAGCGCGCAATGAGCGTGTTTACCCCAAAACCTAAGTATACATATCAGCCTCAAGCTCCACAGCAGCAGCAATATCAGCAGCCTCAGGCTCCACAGCAGGCTCCACAGCAGGCTCAGGCTCCTCAGGCTCAAGCTGGGTGGGACTGCACTACATGCGGTGCAACCGGTAACGCTGGCGCATTTTGCTCAAGCTGCGGCAAGCC
>CAZLMF010000002.1:0-23166 GCA_964560565.1 uncultured Oscillospiraceae bacterium | reverse complement strand
TATCGTTTTCACGCATATATTGCTTGAATCCCCAGATATGCGTAAAAGCTTTTTGCGGGGTAAATATTTCGTCCTTATCAAGCAAAGCAGAAATATGCTTGTCCTTTTCCACCGCACACATAGCAAGTAATCGCTGTTCAGCGAAAACCATATTGGTGAGGTTGTCAGTGCAGTAATCTATACTGTGCATAAATTCAACGGAACGCTTTACATAATAGCTGCGTAATTCCTCATCGCCAAAGTATGCAAAGGCGGTATTGCAAGGGAGTGTTGACCAGTCCCATTTTTCGGGGAAGTTATATCCCTCTATCATGTGGAAATGCTCCTTTGCGGGGTAAACATCGCTGTAAAGCTCCTCCCTATGTGCCACCACTAAAGGCTTGTCGAGGAGCTTGCTTGAAATGTCCTCCCAGACTATAAAATCAGTATCAAGCATTACGCAGGGCGCTTTCATCTTGCCAAGGGCGAAAACTTTCCCTGCCGCCCAAAGAGATGTGGCATCTATGCCTTTAATGTCAAAGTGAAGGCTATCGTCAATTCCGCCGTTCCAAAGGCTTTCAAGCCCAATTTTCCGATAATACTCCGCACCGACAGGGTCGGTTACCATTGCGATTTCCCCACCTAGGCGTTTCCACTGGAGGGCGGATAAAATTGTGCTTAACAGGTCGAAATATTCAATAGAATACACTTCACCTCGATTAGATAATAAGTAGGGCGCAGTGCAGTTTACATGAAAAGCAGTGATGTTCATATCAGCTCAATACCATAGCCTAAGCCGCTTACTGCCGAGGATAGCCTATAACTGCCAAACCTTGACCCTGAACTTGTCAGACTTGTTCTCGATGATGGGCGCAAGCTTGAAACTCCTGTGTTTGAAGAAACAAAAATCTCCTTTGAAGCTCCACGATTATACTGCTCATAGTATTTAAGCAATTTTGCGGTGATGTTCTCGTTTTCCATATGATTTTCCTCCTAACTTGTGACTGCAAAACTATAAGTTACAAATTACATTTATATACACTATGTTTATTTTATCATATCCTATCCATGTAAATAATGCAACCATTAATAGATATAATGGTAATGTGTAATAGTTCATAAACTTTAAGTAAGTTTGTTCAACGTTTTGTCACTTGACATCTTTTATTCATTTTGCTATTCTTATTAATAGTTGTACATGTAATCGTATACATACAACTTTTCTGTAAACGATTCTTTGTTTGAGAAAGTTGTCTGTATCGCATGAAAAATAGCACTTTTAATTGGAGGAGAAGAAATGAAAAACCTAAAGCGAGTTATAGCACTTATTCTGTCGGCTTCTACACTGCTTAGCTTTGTCGCTTGCGACGGAGCAGGAGCAAGCTCAGAAAAATTCTATAACTCTGAGCGAGAGGGCGCTGAGAGCGTGTTTAGCGACCTTGAAATCAAAGGCAACGAGTTTGATGTTGAGCTTGAAAACAAGACCATAAGATGGTTTGGTTTCTATGGTCCAGAGAACAGCCCTGATATTGCCCCTGCAATTCAAATTTTTAAAGACCGTTTCGGTGGCGAAATTGTGTATGAAAATGTGTCATGGGCGGATTGGGGCGATAAGCTTGCAAACCTAGTTATCAGCGGCGATCCACCAGATATTACCCCTAAGGATGACACGATTTTCCCATCGGGAATATCGGCAGGTCACTATGAGCCCCTTAATGATTACATTGACTTGGAAAGTCCTCTTTGGGAGGGTATTGCAGATGTAATCGAGCAGTACAAATGGAATGGCAATTATTATTACTTCCCTTGGCAAAAGAGTCTAGGGCAGGTTCTGCATTATGACCGCGATTTAATTGATGAGCTCGGTTTTGATGATCCTTATGAGCTTTATCTTGAGGGTAAATGGGATTGGGATGCTTTCTCTGAAATGGTTTACGAGTTTGCTGATTTGCGCAACGACATGGGCGAGAATGTTTGGGGCTACACAGGCACCGGAATGACAACCTCAAATTTTGTTGCCACCACAGGTAAGTCGTTAGTTGCCGTTGGCGATGATGGCAGCCTTAAACACAATATTTATGATAAGGAAGTCGAGCGTGCAATAGATTTCCTAACAGACATGAAAAATGACGGTGTTATAAGCAGTTATCAGTCTGACGCCCCTCTTGCAGACGGAAAAATCCTTTTCTACGGCTGGGGTATTTACATTCTTGGCGGCTATAAGGAAGCATTGCCTGAAAAAGATTTGTTCTTTGTGCCTTATCCGCGTGATCCTAACAGCGAAACCTATTACACACCCGGAGGTTCTTTTGGCTACATGGTTATAAATGGTGCTAAAAACATTGAGGGCGCAGTTGCGTTTTTAAACTGCTGTCGTCTAATGATGACTGATGATGAATATCTTGCTCTCTTTAAGGATTTCTATATCAACGGCACTGCAACCACAAAGGGTAGTGGCTTCTCAGATGAGCAATTTGCTTTTATGATGGACCTTAGTGAGGGCGCAGTGGAACTTGTAGTAGACGTTTCACTAGGTTTCTCAGAGGAGATTAGAAACAATATCACCGAAATGTATGATGTTGCCTATAATCCTGGGGCTACAGAATCTTGGCAGACAATCCGCGGCAAGTATGAAGCGGCAATTCAAGCGGAAATTAACCAGTATAATGATTTTCTAAAGTAGAGTATTTATGTGAATGGCGGAGCGCAAGCTCCGCTTTTTCTACTTATTTTTTCCTTGAATAATTTTAACAAATGAAATATAATGAAAATGAAATTGACATAAGCGTAAAATTTTATTGCAGTTTTACTTTAAAGGAGAAATTATTGTGACAAAAGCAATACAAGCCAAGATAAGCTTATGGGATAGGCTTAAACTACGGGGACGACTGCTGGCAATGATGCTGATTGTTGCACTTGCGGCAGTTTTGATTTGTACCGTGAGCTTTAGCATCACATACTACCGCATGGTGGATATTTCAAGGGGTTATGCTCAAGTCCTTTCTGGCAATGTACACAGAATGGTTGAAATGGCCTTTTATCAGCAGGAAACCTATATCCGTCATACATATACCGTATCACAAGCAAATTTGCTTGACCGCCGTCTATCCGAGCTTTCCGAACAAGGAAAGGCACCTGATTGGAGTACCCTTTTAGCGGAAGCTTATGACTTGATTAATAATACCCTTGATGCGGCTGAGGGCTATGAGGGTCCCGGAAAGCTTGATGAGGAAGGAGCAACTATATTTATATGGGCGGACGAAAAGTTTTATGTCCATGGCGTTGACGACGGGGCATTTACGCAATTAGCGGATAATTTTTATGCGCAGTTGATAGAACAAGGGAACGTTTTGCCTGGCAGCTTTATAGAGAACTTAACTGCATGGAAATCAAATATGACTTATGCAAAAGGCGAGAATGGTGTTTTACAGGCGTGGTATTCCTTCGGGGAGGGTGAATACCGCATAGGAATATTTGTGCCGAATACCGGCGCACTGGCAATGTCCACAGGGCTTCAAGAACTTATGGTAAACGAAACTAACCTTGCCCTTGAAAAGATGAATACTGCGGTTAACAAGTCAATAATAAGCCTTTTGGTGGCAATTGGTGTTTTGCTTTTAGCTCTTCCCCTTGCTTCTCGAAGGCTTGCTTTAGTGGTGGTAAATCCATTTGAGCTCGAGCAAGAGCGTCAGCGTAACCTATTGCGTATCACTGAGGATGAAAAGGATGTTTTGGAGCTTGTCAGTAAAGCAAAAACCGAGTTTCTGTCAAACACTTCTCACGAAATGCGCACACCCCTTACGGTTATCTCTGTGAATGTGCAAACCGTGGCTGAAATGCTCAACGATATGGGTGAGGCGGTTAAAAATACCGAGGCGGCGGAGCTATTGCAAAACGCACAGCAAGAGATAATGCGCCTTGCTAGGATGGTGGGTGGAATGCTAACGCTTGCCTCTATGAGTGAGAAAACCGACAAGCAGGAAGTGGACTTTTCCGCACTTTTACATAGCAGTACGGAGATGTTTGCCCTACATATGAAAAAACAGGGAAATGTGCTGAAGTCGGATATTGCACAGGAGCTTAGTGTTTTTGGCAACGCTGATTTACTTGCGCAGTTGGTTGCAAACCTTCTGCAAAACGCTTCTGCTCATACGCAAAGGGGTGAAATCATTCTTCGTGGAGAAAAGATAGATAATGAGATTATAGTGACGGTGGCAGACACCGGTACAGGCATTTCAGCGGAGTTTTTACCCAATGTGTTCGAGCGTGGTGTTTCCACGAGGGGCACTGGATTCGGTCTGTATCTATGCAAGACCGTTGTGGAATCCCACGGTGGGCGGATTGGAATTGAAAGCACACAGGGCAAGGGCACAACGGTGATATTTTCCTTGCCGACCTATGAAGGGCAATTTGGAGGCGAAAAATCATGAGTGAAAAGCGGATTTTGCTGGTCGAGGATAACGAGCAGATTATGCATGGCAATGAGCGTATGCTTACCCGCAGGGGGTACAAGGTAATTACCGCGCTCACCATTAGCGAGACACGCAAGGCTATTGAAGCTCAAATGCCAAGCTTGATGGTGCTTGATATAATGCTGCCCGACGGAAACGGGCTTGAATTTATGCATAACCTGCGAGAAAGGGAAGGGCTTGACATCCCCATCCTTCTTCTGACGGGACTAACAGGAAAAAATGATGTTGTGCGTGGGCTTGAAGCAGGGGGCGACGATTATCTTACAAAGCCGTATGATTTCCATGTGCTTTTAGCAAGGATTGAGGCGCTTTTACGCCGTGCCGAGAGAGTGCCCGAGGTCATTGTAAAAGGTGCCTTGACACTTGATGTAAGGGCTGGTGCGGTTTCTTTGAACGGAACTGATTTATCGGTCACCAAAAAAGATTTTTACCTGCTGCTGTTTTTCATTCAAAATGAGGAGCGATTTTTCTCTGCCGAGCACCTTTACGAAAAGATATGGAAAACCTCAATGGAGGGTGACAATCAAGCGTTAAAATCCGCAATAAGCCGTTTAAATAAAAAAATCAGCGGCGGTGGCTGGCATATAAGCTGGTCTAGGGGCGAGGGATACGTCTTTGAAAGGGAATAGCAATCAGCATTTAGTAACATCATGGCTTTTTTCGCTGTAATTAAATTAACATTTATGACGAGGGTGGCAATTTTGCCACCCTCGACTTTTTATCCCTTGTTGTCTGTTAAAATATTACTGTTAGGAGATGGTTTTAATGACTCTTGAAATAGCTGTGGCGCTATTTGTTGCTGTTGCGATTAGTTTTGCCGTTGTTTTAGTCCTTTTATCAAAAAGGAAGCGCAAAAAAATGTTGATTGCAGGGGCTTGCGCTTTA
This sequence comes from uncultured Oscillospiraceae bacterium, assembly GCA_964560565.1. GTDB lineage: Bacteria > Bacillota > Clostridia > Oscillospirales > Ruminococcaceae > CAZLMF01. The sequence goes on along the minus strand of CAZLMF010000002.1, from coordinate 17,830 downwards.
GGCGCAGCTTTACTGGTACTTGCTGTTTATATAGCGATGACATTTTTATTTTTAGGCGCAATTTCAAGCGAAGATTTACCCTCCGAAGGTTCAGAAAATACAAGTTTTACATCAAACTCTTCTACATACACCGAAACATCTTCCTTATCTGCACCGAGTGAAGTGCCTGAGGATTTCGATTTACCTGTATCTGAAGTCCCTGAGTTCTACCCTGACATACTTGGGGTTGGTGATGTGCATTACGATGAAATGCCAACCTTTTTGGCAGTGAATGAGGTTTCCCTTTATGTGCTGCACAATATGTTGAATAACTGTTTTGAGATGGAGTTTTATCTTGCAAAGGAGCTTGTACCAACCGAGGGGTATGGCTTTGAAGTGTTGGATTTTGCCTTTGAGAATGCACTTTCCTACTTCCCTTTTTCGGCATTTAGTCTATGGGATATGTACACCGACGAGGAGCGTGGCGATTCTGATACGGTATTTGCACGAATTAAGCAGATATATATTGGGCAGGAAAATGACCTTGAGGCTTGTGCGGAGGCTTTGGAGTTTGTGATGAAAAACCCTGTTCCATACGGCGGCTTTACCGACTTTGACAGTGAAAGAGAGTATGCACTGAAAATCCACAACTTCATTGCAAGAAAAATTACCTACTCGCCGATAGGCTATAACCTCAGCGAAGTGATGTCAAGCGATAGCTACGAGTTAAAACAGGAGGCTTTCAACGTTTTAGGCTCGGAGCAACACGATGCTGTATGCGCAGGCTATGCTCGTGCATTTTCGATGATATGCAACTATGCAGGGATTAATACCGCATGGGTGCGTGGGAATGAAACCGATGACGAAAGCCATGCATGGAACATAGTTTTCCCCTGTGATGGAAGTGACCCGGTGATGGTTGATGTAACCTGGGACGATTCAGCTAGTGGCGATATCATCGGGCAGGATTATGTAAGTGAAAATTACTTCTATATACCAATTGACGAGGAACACGAGCATATAATGGTAGGGCATATGGAGGAATTCTTACTAAATGTTAATAAGTAAAATTATCTCAATTCATCAGTCTTACCGTGAGCATAAATAAACTTATTGGAGGAAATAAGCAATGAAAAAACTTTTCAAAGAAATACCTTTTATCCTCTGCGCTGTGCTGTTAATAGCTCCACTCTCCGCTTGCAAGGAAAGCGCCCCTGTGTCAAGCAATGAATCAACCATTCAAACCACTACAAGTGAAGTGTCAACAACACAGACAAGTCAAGATGAACAAAGCCTAGACAGTGATACGGCATATTGGAGTGGTTTTAATTTTGGGCCAAATTTAGAATATGCAGAGGAATTTGAAATTTCAAAGGATTTAAGTGGATACACAAATGCTCCTGAAGCTGCTAAGTTTGTATTTGACACCATGAGGGACAATGACCATATACCCGAGTATAGCGACGGCACGAATTATATAATGGTACTGGTTGACTTGACAGAAATTGAAGGTGAGCAGTGCTATGTATATAGGCTTGATGTTGACGAGCCGACAGGCACCATTGGCGCCGCTTACGCATACGCATATGAAAGCGAAAATATATATATGCAAGGCTTCGGTGGGCAGTGGCTGCTAGAAACAACAAGTGGTACTGATTTTTCACCCGAATGGGTGGGTGACTACTACTCCGATGACTATGTGGTCTCGATTTATAACTTCGATGGTGAAAGAATTGATTTTGAAATCTACAAGCTTGATGAACCTGCAACTACTACTAGTGGGTATGCAACGCTTTACTCCGATAATGACTTAATGGCTGAATTTAATCAAATTTCCTTTTCACTATATGAGGATTATTCTGCGCTGGATATATTCGCTCCTGAAAGCCATGATTTATCAGTACTGCGTGGTCAATACGTCAAAAATGAGTATGCAGGGTAAGGGCATTAACAGGGTGACGGGAGGCTGAGAACATGAATAATAATGAGGTAAGTTCAAGCAATAACATGATTGAGGAGCTTGAAGCTCTGCGACTAGCGGATAAAAGGCTTTACTCCATTATGTTGGTAGTGTTTATATTTCTTTTCATTGTCGGTGCAATAACGGGATTTGTGCTTGGCAGTATAAACGGCGCATTGATTGGGCTTGCAGTTTGTGTTCCCATTGTTGCGATTGCGATAGTTATGGTAGGCAAAAGAAAACGCCCAAAATTTGAAACTGAGTTTAAAAGGCTTGTAGTGACGCAAGAGCTGCAAAATGTGTTTGAAGATGTGGATTATAAATGGCTTTCTTCTGTTGATGAGCAGATGCTCAGGGAGTTAAATATATTCCAAAGCTTTGACATTATGCGTGGGGAGGATTACCTTAGTGCCACCCACAAAGGGAGAAAGTTCTTTAGAAGTGATGTTTCCTTGTATGTTTTAGAAGATCGCAGAGTGACAAACACGGATAGCGACGGCAACACCCAAACAGATACTGTTCAAGAAGAGGTGCAGGTTTTCAGCGGCTCCTTCACCTGCATTGAGCGTGAAAAGCCCTATCCCACAAAGCTGTTGTTTTTTACTGAAGGATTCCCTCACATAAAAGGCATAACAGGTAGGTCAAAGCTAGCACAGTTTTTCGGTAGGGAAAGCAATGAGCTTGTGACGGAGTCTATGGAGTTCAACCGTGATTATGAAGTTGCCTGCACAGACCAAATTGGCGGGCGTATTATCCTTTCACCGAGGCGCATACATGGGCTGCAGCGCTTAGACGAAATTATTTCCGACCATTTTGCTGTTTTGTTTGAAGGAAGCAAGCTATATATAATTGTCAGAAGGGATGATAGCTTTGACGGTTGTGTGTTTGGAAATACCACCGTAGCTGAGCAGCAGGGTGAAATTGCATATCAAGCTTCAACCTTGCGCAATCGTATAGATTTACTGCTTGAATTAGAGGAATAACGGGAGGGCATAACATGGAAATTGCTATAGTTGTAGTTGCTATTTTAGTGGTGGTGCTTTTGTGGTACATATCAATATCTAACCGCTTTGCACGTATTGCTGTTAAAATCAAGGAAAGCGAGTCAGGTATTGACGTTGCACTGATTAAGCGATATGACACACTGACGAAAATGCTTGATGTATGCCGTAAATATGCTATACATGAAACAGATGCTTTCGAGAAGGTTATAAAGTTGCGGCAAAATATATCCATGTCACAGCGACAAGAAGCGATAGAGCAAATGGACGAGATGGTTAGGAAAATAAACATACTCGCGGAAGGCTATCCGGAGCTAAAATCCAGTGAAGTCTTTCAAGAGTTGCAAAAAGGTATTCGTGATGTGGAGGAGCATTTGCAAGCATCCCGCCGTTTCTACAACGCAAATGTTTCCATATTAAATCAACTGCTGGGGGTTTTCCCCCAAAGCATTGTCGGAAGGCAAAAGGGGCTAAAACCCGTTGAGTTTTTTGAAGCTGAGGAAAATAAGCGTGTAGATGTAGAAATTGAAATATAAATTAGGTTTAACGAGAGGAATGGTTTTAATGGTAAAAAAGATAGCTTTATCACTTATGGCGGCAGTTTTGCTTTTTACAGCAACCGCTTGTGAAAAGGATGAGGATAGGAGTAGCATATCCTCAGAGGCTTCCTATGATAATACGCAGCAGATAACCTCTAATGAGGAATCTTCTAGCACGGAAAGCGAATTCGATGAGGATGAACTGCATTATCTCTCGCTATGGTCGGGTAGTTTTATGAACGACGATTTTAGTTTTGTCCTTTCCTTTAGAAATCTCGATGAGCTTTCAGTTGAGTTTGCAATTGCGCCTTTTTACGACGGTGATTCCGTTCGTGGTATGGCTGAAGTTCGCTTGGATTGCCTTGATTTTGCCGATGCGCATCCATATTCATTTTGGTTTATGGACGATAACACCATTCTTTTATCAGGCGGCGATTATGAGGGAGTGTATACAAGGGATGATGAAGTCGAGTTTGATTGGGATTATGAGGGCTCGTCGATTGACACCGAGGATTCTAACATTGATGTTGAATCTGTGACGGGGGCATTCTACCTTGATGGCAATCTTGACAGTGAGGATTTTCTTGAATTCTATGATGATTATACTGGGATTTGGTTTATTTCCGGAGCTGAAAATGCCTTTGAGTATGAAATTGAAGACGACTTAATTCTAATTATCTTCGAAAATGACAACGATGACGAGATTGAAATTATAAATGAAAACACGCTGTACTGGGATTCATACGGTGATGAGTACATTAAGATGCACGGGTAAAAAACGCCGTTCATGATACGCATCATTTACCCCAGTAAGAAAAATTTGCTTGAAAGTGCGGGGGTTGCTTATGAAAATTCTTCAACACAACTGTAAAAATGAAAAGGCTATAATCGTTCATGTTAGCGCATTGGACGGGGATTGCTTTGGTATCACTCTATCTAGTGGTCATACGATATTGTTGGAGCTTGGCAGACGGATACAGGAACCCGCCTTTGAAGCGCTCATTGAAAACGGTTTGTTTGATAAGCCTCAAACGGATGGTGAGCGACTTTTCTGGCAAGGTGGTCCTTCATTTTTACTTTCGGATATATACGCAATGGTGGCACAAAGCGGCATTTCGCCGCAAAGGAATGCCAAAGGAAAAAAGGCAGTTTTGACTGCTTCGAAAAATGAAAACATGACAAACAAGAAAATTCTTGTTGTGACAGCAGCAGTTGCGGGTGTGCTTATTCTTGCGTTTATTGCGGTTATTGTTACTGGGTTGCTTAAAATAAGCGGAAAAGATGATTTGCTTACAGCTGAGCAATTAAAGCTGTATGAGGAGTTGTCAAATAACTACGCTCATTATACGAAGGAGGCTTTAGTCAGCATACCGATTGACGAGCTCGAATACTCTGCAACCGACGGAATTGACTATTCGTCTGGGGATATAACGGCAGCTTTTACAGATTTATATGGCAGTGTTCATGCAAAAGAAATTAGCAACAATAATGCTGTTTATAGCGAGCGCAAAAACGCCCCTAAAGCTTCTAAGCAAGTCGATAAGGCTAATTCCAGCGCACCCACCCCTGCCCTTTACAAGGGCGGTGTAGATATTCGTCAAGATGGCAAAGGGGATTTAATTGACATTAACGACCTTGACGATTATGACCGTTGGCTTGGCATGGGGGATCTTATCTCCGATTATATCGAGGAATGGAGCGACCCAGGCGATATGAGTGACCCAGGCGATGGGTATGGGGAATGGTATGATTCCGAATTTTGGGAGCTGTTTGCGGACTATATCATTGAAAAGATAAAAAACGAGCTGTTAAACTCCGGTTATTTGATTGACTCGGAAACATTGGGTGCACTGATAAGCGAGGCTCTTATCGAGTACGCAGGGGATCAGTGGATTGACTCTATTTACTGGGGCGGACTCGGTGACATTGTTGATGATTATGTAAATGAAGAGTGGAGCGACCCGGGTGATATGAGTGACCCCGGTGATACTGGAGACGATATAGCGTATGAGTACAACCCAGGCTATGACATGAGTGTGATTAGCTATAAAACGACGGGTAGGCAGTTTTATAGAGAAGCGTTATCAAGTCGGCAGCAAAAAGCTTATGATGTGCTTGCAACCGCCATTCAGCGTGGTAATTTTAGTATTAACTACTATGATTTTGGGATTACATCTGATGAGGCGGATGCGGTCATTAACGCTGTGGTATGGGATAACCCTGAATTTATGTTTATCCGAGGGCATTCCTACGGGCCTGTGGATACCGAAAACATAACAACGATAGAAATTTTACTGGATGATGATATTATGCAAATCGGCATTGATAAAGCACTATCGGATATAACTACCCGTTCAGCACCCGTTATTGCCGCTGCAAATCAGCTTAACTCTGATATTGACAAGGTTAAGTATATTGTTGATTATCTGTGCAAAGTAAATGTATACTCAGAAAACCCTCAAAGCTGTAAATACGGGCAAGGTATTTATTCCGCTATTGTGACTAATGAGGTTATATGCTCAGGGTATGCATCGGCTTTTCATTACTATATGAATGCCCTTGGGATTGGGTGTACAAGGCTAAGTAGCTGTGACCACCTATGGAATTTGCTCTTTTTAGGCGGTGATTTCTATTATATGGACGTCACTTGGATAGACACGCCTCACTGGGAGTTGATTAATGGTACGCAAACACTTGTTGACACTACTTATGATTGGTTTAACTTTAATGAAGGGATTGCTGCTAAATTTAAGGCAAAAACAAAGTCAAATGCTCATAACCGTGATTTCCTTGCAGTATTGCTGCCTGCCGCTAATGGGTCTAAATACAGCTATGCAAACTGGTACAAGGAGGATGCGGCAAACTTATCCGATGATGTGAGCGATGTGTCCGAGGATTGGAATGACCCCGGCGACAAGTATAATGATTGGAACGACCCCGGGCATAGCGAGTACATTGAATCCAGCGAGGATTACAGCAGTTGGAATGAGCCCGATGTGAGCATAGAAGATGAACCTACTGTTATCATAGAAGGTGTTGATGTAAGTGATGAACTGCTTGTAATAGAAATTGAAAACGAGTTTTATGCCCAGGGTGAATCGTTTGTAGAGTCACTCAGAACAGATAATATGCCCGCTGGCATGCATAGTTATAATTTTAATTTTCTTACGAATTATGACGAAATTTACGAGTACATTTCAGAATTCGATTATGATATCGGTACTTTTGTAAGAGATGACTATGAGCAATTCCTTAGCATGGATGCGATAATTATTAACTCATGGTTCACAGATTCGGTTATGTATATCTTGTTCGTTGATTCAACAACTTTAATTTGCTATGACGAGTATTATTACAGCACTTTAATGGAGCTTTCGGAAGCTCCACGAATAGTTGACGGTGAAGTTTATCTTCCAATGGAAGCCTTTGCTGATTTGACAGGGTATGAAATTATCATTGATTAAAGTATTCACAATGTTGAAAAACACCTGTACGAAAGGCGGAGCGCAAGCTCCGCTTTTTTAGCAAATAAAGGTTTAAGAGAAAATACATTTCCACCTATGCTGTGGATATAATAATTTTGTTGTAACAATGCACAAATTAACCTTAGTATAATTCATTGCTTCGTCACTTGACAGTAAGTATGAATTTTGTTATTCTTATAATATAGTGCTAGTGTAATCGTATACATCTATGTGCTGCTTTGTGCAAACTGCTTATTGTGTTTGATTGTTTCAATAACTATTAGCTATTTTGCGCATTTTTATCACATAGAATTATAATCGTTTACAATTAGTAGGCACTATATATGGAGGAGGAGAAAAATGAAAATCTTGAAGTCAGTTATAGCTACTCTTTTGACAGCTTCAATGGTGCTTAGCCTTGCAGCTTGCGGCGGCACAGGCACAAGCTCGGAAGATTTCTATAACTCAGACCGTGAAGGCGCAGAAAGCGCTTTTAGCAATGTAAGTCTTTCAGGCGATGAGTTTGATGTCGAGCTTGAGAACAAGACCATTAGATGGTTTGGTTATTATGGACCCGATGGTCCGGATATTGCCCCTGCTGTTCAGATATTCAAGGACCGCTTTGGCGGAACAATTGAGTACGAAAGCGTGGGATGGGCGGATTGGAGCGATAAACTTGCAAATCTAGTGCTTAGTGGCGATCCACCTGATATTACCCCTAAAGAGGACTCAATCTTCCCATCTGGTTTTGCTGCAGGTCACTATGAAGCGCTTGATGATTATATCGACATGAACAGTCCTCTTTGGGCTGGCGTTTCGGAGGTTATTGAGCAGTATGCATGGAACGGTGAGCATTACTACTACCCTTGGACAATAAATAACGGCTCAGTTCTTCAATATGACCGTGATTTAGTTTCAGAGCTTGGACTGGAAGATCCATACGATTTATACCTTCAGGGTAAGTGGGATTGGAACACTTTTTCAGACATGGTTTATGAATTCAAGGATTTGCGTGGCGACATGGGTGAAAATGTTTGGGGCTATGCAGGCACATCTTTAACGCCCTCTAGTTTTGTTGCTACCACTGGTAAGTCGCTAGTTTATGTTTCTGAGGATGGAACTCTTGCACACAATATCTACGACAAGGATGTTGAGCGCACAATGGACTTCCTTACAAACCTTAAAAACGATGGCGTACTTGGCAACTTTCAGAGCAATGCTCCTTTGGCAGATGGCAAAATCTTATTCTACTCTTGGGGACTGGATACCCTTGGCGGCTATATGAGAGCTCTTCCGGAAAAGGATTTGTTCTTTGTGCCATATCCTCGTGATCCTAACAGTGAAACCTATTATACACCAGGCGGCTCTTTTAGCTACCTAGTTATTAAGGGTTCAAAGAATATTGAAGGTGCTGTTGCATTCCTAAACAGCTGCCGTGTAATGATGACCGATGACGAATTCCTGGCTCTTTACAAGGATTTCTATGTAAACGGAACAGCAACCACAAGAGGCTCAGGCTTCACAGATGAGCAGTTTGCTTTAATGATGGAACTGCGCGGTGAGAAATCAAATCTAATTGTTGACGTTTCTCTTGGTTTCTCTCAGGAAATCAGAGACAATATAACTGAGATGTACGACACCGGTTTCAACCCCGAGTCTACTGATTCATGGCAGACAATACGCGGTAAGTATGAGGCAGCAATTCAAGCAGAAATCGACACTTACAATACGTATCTAAAGTAAAAAGTTAAATTATTAAAAGCGGAGCTTAATGCTCCGCTTTTTGTTTGTAAATACTGTTTTATCACCTTTTGGATGTAATGTTGTTTCTGTTGTAGAAAATATACAAAACATTATTGCTTACATTCAACTATATGACCATTGACAACAAAATATTATTTTGGTATCATATCTATATGGCAAAGGTGTATTCGTTTACACCTTTTCATTATTGCAATACATATGGAGGAGGAATATTATGAAATTTTTGAAGCCCGTTATAGCTACTCTTTTGACAGCTTCATTGGTACTTAGCCTTGCTGCTTGCGATGGCTCAGGTACAAGCTCAGAGGAGTTCTATAACTCAAGCCGTGCCGGTGTAGAGAGCGTATTTAGCGATCTCGAAATCGACGGCGACGAATTCAGTGTTGAACTTGAAAACAAGACTATCACTTGGTTCGGTTACTATGGTCCCGATGATAGCCCCGACGTTGCCCCTGCAATTGAGATATTCAAGGAGCGCTTTGGCGGAACTGTCGAGTACGAGAACGTTGCTTGGGCGGATTGGTCCGACAAACTTGCAAACCTAGTGCTTAGTGGCGATCCACCGGATATTACCCCAAAAGAGGACACGATTTTCCCATCTGGCTTTGCTGCTGGTCACTATGAGGCACTCGATGATTATATCGACATTGAAAGCCCCCTTTGGGCAGGCGTTGCAGACGTTGTTGAGCAGTATGCATGGAATGGTCAGCACTACTACTTCCCTTGGACTGTAACTAATGGCGCTGTATTACAGTATGACCGCGATTTAGTTTCAGAACTTGGCCTTGACGATCCATACGACCTATATCTAGAGGGCAAATGGGACTGGAATGCCTTCTCAGACATGGTTTACGAATTTAAGGATTTACGCAGTGATATGGGTGAGAATGTCTGGGGCTATGCTTGCAGGAGCAACACTCCTTCAGACTTTGTTGCTACAACAGGTAAGTCACTGATTTCCGTTTCCGAGGATGGAACTCTTGCACACAATATCTATGATAAAGACGTTGAGCGCACAATGGACTTTTTGACAAAGCTTAAGAATGATGGAGTCCTTAGCAATTATCAGTCTGACGCACCACTTGCAGACGGCAAAATTTTGTTCTATTCTGCTGGTATTGATACTTTATCAGGCTACATGAGAGCACTTCCTGACAGGGATTTGTTCTTTGTACCATATCCTCGCGATCCTAACAGCACAACTTATTACACACCGGGTAGTTCCTTTAGTTACTTGGTTATTAAGGGCTCTAAAAACATCGAAGGCGCAGTTGCATTCCTAAACAGCTGCCGTGTAATGATGACCGATGACGAGTTCCTAGCTCTTTACAAGGATTTCTATGTAAACGGTACTGAAAAGAAGAGAGGTACAGGCTTTACAGATGAGCAGTTTGATTTGATGATGGAGCTTCGTGGCGAAAAGGCAAATCTAATTGTTGACGTTTCACTTGGTTTCTCTCAGGAAATCAGAAAAAATATCACTGAGATGTACGACACCGGCTTCAACCCTGAAGTTACCGATTCATGGCAGACAATGCGCGGTAAGTATGAGGCAGCAATTCAAGCGGAAATTGACACTTACAATGCGTATCTAAAGTAAAAATCAAAGTTAAATTATTAAAGGCGGAGCTTAATGCTCCGCCTTTTTTGTTGCTAAAAGGACTATATAATCGCAGGGTGGGATTGTGTTTTGCGAATTTCCTCGTTTGATGGTAATTTCCGAAAAACCCGCAAGTATATCGGCAGGCAGTCCCTGCTCAACTTGACTTTTATTAAGTGCAGTGATTACACAGTCTTTATCGCTAATGCGTGCAAATACTACAAGATCATCTGAGAAGTATAAAGGCTTTAGACTACCCTGCGCTAAGACAGGCAGGCTATGCCTTATGTCAGCAAGCTCTTTTGTAAATGCGACAAGCTTGCTGTTTTCATTCCCCCAAGGGTAACACTTTCGGCTAAAGGGATCACTATATCCCTCCATACCTGCTTCATCTCCATAGTATATGCAGGGCACACCCGGTAGAAAAAACTGCAAAACCATTGCGCATTTCAAGCGGCTTTCCCCAAGCTTATACTGCTCGGCGGAAAGGCTTTGTTGTGCCTGCCATGCTCTGTCCCTGCCGTTTACAGGCTCGCCCGCAAGGACTGTAATCGCTCTTATGGTGTCGTGGGTGGAAAGTATATTCATTGCCGTATCCATTGCAGGTTTTGGGTAGTTCTCCACAATGGTCATTATATGATCACGAAAGGATTCTCCCTTGCCACCTGCAATATAGCTTAAAATTGCATCCTTAAAGGGATAATTCATGACGCTGTCAAGCTGATCCCCCAGCAAATAGCGCCTTCTTATTCCATAGCTTTCTTTGTTGGAAGCATCCTCCCAAACTTCACCTATAATAATTTTATCCTGCCCTGCACTCTTTACGCTTTTTCGTAGCTTATCAAGGAATTTATCAGGCAGTTCATCGGCGACATCTAGGCGGTAGCCTTGTGCGCCAAGGCTAATCCAGTAGTTTAGTACACCGTCATCACCGCAGATAAAACTTAAGTAGTCGTCATTTAGCTCGTTTACGTTAGGTAGAGTGGATATACCCCACCAGCTTTCATATTCGTCGGGGTAGTTGTGAAAGGAATACCACGGATAATATGGACTTTCCTTGGAGTTGTATGCGCCTAGACTATCGTACCTGCCACGTTTGTTAAAGTAGACAGAATCGTCCCCTGTGTGGTTAAAAACACCATCAAGTATGATATAGATGCCATATTCAAGCGCTACTTCGCATAGACGCTTAAAGTCCTCATTTGTGCCAAGCAATGGATCGACTTTCATATAGTCAGCTGTGTTGTAGCGGTGATTTTCATGAGCTTCAAAAATGGGATTTAGATAAATGCAGGTGACTCCTAACTCATAGAGGTAGGGCAGCTTTTCCATTATACCTGCAAGGTCGCCACCAAAGTAGTCGTTGTTGTATCTTCCCTGAGCGGAGGGAATATAGCTTGGAATTGCGCCCCAATCCTCACGCATTATGCGGTCGGAGGGTACGTTTTCATGGTGCTTGCCGCTTTTATAGAAGCGGTCGGGAAATATTTGATACATTATGCCCCCCTTAATAAAATCAGGGGCAGTAAATCCGCTGTCGTATACTGTTAGCTGGAAAAGCTCATTGCCCTCAAAGCTTCCAATATGGGCGTTTTCACGCTTGATATACAAGCGTTCGCCACGCTCAAGCACACTGAAATAGTAGTGGTGAACACCCACAAAATTAGGTGAATAGGAGGTTTCAAAGAGTCTGGTACCATCCTCACTTTCCACCCTTCGCATAGGCACGAACTTCACCTTAAAGCCTAGGCGGTATATGACCAAAACAGGCTCACCCACAGTATCAGCAGGAAGCCTTAGTCGAAATTTGCAATATTCGGCACGTTTTAACGTGCCGAATATTGATTTGTAGCTTGTATCCCATGAATCATAAATTGGAATGGACATTATTTATTTTCACCCTTATTTATAGTAGTCCCCATATATCCCTTGCATATTCTGTCACAGCACGGTCGGCTGAGAACAAGCCGGAGCTTGCAATGTTGACAAGCGACATCTTATTCCACTTGTACTTGTCTGCATAGCACTCACTTGCATAGGATTGAGCTTTTGCGTAAGCATCAAAATCTGCTAAAACCATATATGGATCATCAAAGCGAAGCGAATGTGCAATTTCTTCGAAGGTTGAGCCGTTTATGCCCTTGTAAAGGCGGTCAATCGCGCTTTTAATAATGGGGTTGCTGTTGTAGTAATCCTCGGGCTTATAGCCCGAGCGTTTTAGCTGTTCAACCTCTTCCTTGCGCATACCAAAGGTAATGATATTATCATTCCCTGCCTGCTCATGTATTTCAACATTTGCGCCGTCAAAGGTTCCTAAAGTAATGGCGCCGTTTAGCATAAGCTTCATATTGCCCGTGCCGGAGGCTTCAGTGCCAGCTAAGGAGATTTGCTCGCTTATTTCGCTTGCAGGCATTAGCCTTTCGGATAGGGAGACATTATAGTCCTCCATAAATACCACTGACAGCTTTTCATTAAGCTTTGGATTTGCTCTAAGCTCTTGAGAAATTGACCAGATAAGCTTAATAATCTGCTTTGCAAGGAAATATCCCGGAGCCGCCTTTGCGGCAAAGATATATGTCTTTGGAACAGTTATTGCATTCGGGTTTTCAAGCAGTGCATTGTACTGTGCAATTATATGCAATGCGTTTAGATGCTGTCTTTTATATTCATGCAGTCGTTTGACTTGAACGTCAAAAATGCTGTCAAGATTGAGGCTTTGACCTGTCAGGTCGAATACATGCTTGGAAAAAGCCTCTTTATTGCTGCGCTTTGCCTGAGCAAGTTTGTCAAGGACTGCCCTATCACTTTCAAACTGCTTAAAGCGGATAAGCTCGCTTGCATTCTTTTTATAATCTTCTCCAATGCAGTCAGAAAGCAGCTTTGTAAGCTCAGGGTTAGATTGCATTAGCCAGCGGCGGTATGCAATGCCGTTTGTTACGTTCTTGAACTTATTAGGTGTATCCTCGTATTGACCGCCGAAAACCTCACTCTTAATAATTTCAGAATGAAGCCTTGACACGCCGTTTACGCTGTGGGAAGCATCAACGCATAAATTCGCCATTCGAACTTTGTTGTTGCGAATTATGGTGAGCTGCTGCGCCTTAGAGGGATTGCCCCCGTTGCGGTCGGTAAGGGCTGTGCAATAGCGGTTGTTGATTTCAGCGATGATGGAGTATATACGGGGTATGACTTGCACCATTAAATCCTTATCCCATGTTTCAAGCGCCTCCGCCATAACGGTGTGGTTGGTATAGGCAAAGGTATGTGTGCAAATATGCCATGCCTGCGCCCACGGATAGCCGCAGTCATCAAGGAGAATTCGCATAAGCTCGGGAATTGCAAGAGTAGGATGGGTATCGTTAATATGGATTGCAACCTTTTCGTGGAGGTTGTCAAGAGTGCCGTAAACATTCATATGCCTCATGACAATGTCGCCGATGGAGGCTGCGCACATGAAATATTGCTGGCGCAGGCGAAGCGCCTTGCCTTCAAGGTGGTTATCGTTGGGGTAAAGCACCTTTGAGATAGCGTGGGCGATGTTGTTGTTGCCTAAAGCTTGAGCGTATTCGCCCTTGTTAAATAGGTTCATATCAAAGCTTTGCGCCTTTGCAGTCCAAAGTCTAAGCTTTGAAACTCCCTCGGAATTATAGCCTGAAACATACATATCATTAGGGATTGCAGTGACGGTGTTGTAGTTGTGGAGGGATACATTATGGTACTGCTCATCCCAGCTCTCGACAATTTCGCCGTCAAAGCGCACATCGATTGCTTGGTCGGGCACAGGGACTAGCCATACCTCGCCGCCGGGCAACCAGTTGTCAGGTAGCTCCGTCTGCCATCCGTCTTCTATCTTTTGCTTGAAGATACCGTATTCGTAGCAGATTGAGTAGCCTGTTGCAGGGAGTTCACAGGTAGCAAGAGCATCAAGGTAGCAAGCCGCAAGCCTGCCTAACCCTCCGTTGCCAAGTCCTGCATCAGGCTCGTTTTCGCAAATACTTTCAAGCTTTATGCCAAACTCCGAAAGCATTTCCTCGGTAATTTCCGAAATGCCAAGATTGTGCAGGCTTGTTTTCAACGAGCGTCCCATTAAAAACTCCATACTTAAATAATAGACCTGCTTTCTGCCCTGGGAATTTGTCTTAGTCATAAACTTACTGCGCTTCTCTTTTAAATGATCCACTATTATCAAGGAAAGTGCTTTATATATTTGGGTATCCGATGCCATATCGGGTGTAATGCGAAAATCATTCTCAAGTACTTCGATAAGCATTTTCTTCAGTTGTGCAGAAGTGATTGTAGGAAACATAATTCCATCCTTTCGTCCGCCATGCGGAAGTATCATAAATATATAATAAGTATAACTGTTTTTGCACTTTTTTTCAATCCATTTACTGTAATAATTGTGCTTAGGATATAGCTATAACGTAAATTTTAATTTTTTGCACCACTTTTTTAGTGTTGTACTCAAATATGCAACATACCTTGATATTTTAACTACTATGGGGTTAGCACTTTTTTGAGAAAGTTTTGCTAACCGCTATATTTTATTCTATGCCGCTTATGCGGTGGAAGGGAGGCACTATGAGCAGTGGCAATACAACTGCGCTCGATTACAAGTTATTTTGCTATTACTACCTAAAGCTTGGCAATGTGCGTGAAGCAGCAATTCAAGCTGGTTTTCCTCGAAAAGTCGCTCTTGCAAAGGGGACGGAGTTACTGGCCAAAAAGGTGGTGCAAAAGTATCTCACAACTCTTGCAAGTCCTTGTAGCTATTCGACAGCGAATGTCGTGAAAACGGGGCTTGAGCGCATCGCAATGGGCTCGATAAACGATGTAGTTACCCTTGCAATGAGCGATGAACCGCTATCAGATTTAGAGCTTGAGGGGCTTGACCTGTACAACGTTGCGGAGTTTAAGCGCCCTAAGGGTGGCGGTGTCGAGATTAAATTTTTTGACCGCCAAAAAGCCCTTGAGAAGCTTTGGGAGCTTGAGCATACCGTAAGGAGCGAAAGCACAGCAGAAAGCTTTTTATCTGCGCTAAAAACTGCGGCTGGGAGTGAAAGCGGTGAAATTTAAGCCATTTACTGCAAAGCAGAAAAAAGTACTGACTTGGTGGGCAGAAGACGGTAATGGTCTAAGCGAATACGATGCCATTATATGCGATGGTGCAGTAAGAAGCGGTAAAACCCTTTGTATGTCGCTTTCCTTTGTGCTTTGGGCGACTGCTAGCTACAAAAATAACAACTTCGCTATTTGCGGAAAAACGCTTACTTCTCTAAAGCGCAATGTGGTTACTCCACTTTGTTCAGCACTTGCGGAACTTGGGTTTGTTGTGGAGCAAAAGCTAAGCGCAGGCTATGTTGACATTTCGCTTTTGGGCAAGAGCAACCGCTTTTACCTTTTTGGTGGCAAAGATGAAGGCTCTGCGGCGCTTATTCAAGGCATTACCCTTGCAGGTGTGATGCTCGATGAGGTGGCGCTTATGCCACGCTCATTTGTCGAGCAAGCACTTGCACGCTGTTCAGTTTCAGGCTCAAAGCTGTGGTTTAACTGCAATCCTGAGCATCCCTACCATTGGTTCTACCTTGAGTGGATTAAGAAAACTCAGGATAAGAATGCACTTTATCTGCATTTTACCATGAGGGATAATCCCTCCCTTTCAAAAGCGATACTTAGCCGCTATGAACAGCTTTATTCGGGGGTATTTCGGGAACGTTTCATCGAGGGGAAATGGGTGGCGGCAACAGGGCTTGTCTACACGATGTTTGATGCTCAAAGGAATGTGCATATAGGAGCGCATCCAAGCTGTGAGCAATATTATATTTCCTGCGACTACGGCACAGTCAATCCCTCAAGCTTTGGGCTTTGGGGGAAAAGCGGCGACACATGGTACAGACTTGATGAATACTACTACGACAGCCGAAAGGCAATGGCACTTCGCACCGATGAGGAGCATTATGCGCAGCTTGAAAAGTTAGCGCAAGGAAAAGCCATTGAGGCAGTGGTTGTTGACCCGTCGGCGGTAAGCTTTATGGAGTGTATTCGCAGACACAAGCTCTTTCGGGTTATCCCCGCAAAAAACGAGGTGCTTTCGGGTATAAGGCGTGTGTGCGATTGTATTCGCAGTGGGGAAATTATGATTTGCGCCCAGTGCAAGGACAGCATAAGGGAGTTCTCCCTTTATTGTTGGGAGGATAAAGCAGGTTCGGACTGCCCTAAAAAGGAGAATGACCACGCAATGGATGATATTCGATATTTTGTTAGCACAATTTTACACAAGGATGAGGACAATTTCTTTGTCCTATCCACAGAAAGGAGATAAACGAATGGGGCTACTAAGCCTAAAGCGCAAGCAAAAGCAAGAGCCTATCTCGCAGATTGCCGCTGTTCAATCTGAAAGAGAGCTTGACAGGCGATATGAGCTGACGGAATGTCCACCCAGCGCCTTTGAGCGCAGGCTTTACTCCTCCCTTAGGCAGTGTCTGCCTGTGGTCGATGCAGCAATAGGCAAGCTTGTCCGCTTAACGGGAGGATTTGAGGTAAGAAGCGAATCAAAGCAAGTGGAGTGGCAGCTGCGTGAATTTCTGCAAGGGATAAGAGTGGGGCTTTCAAATAGGGGTGTTCACGCATTCCTTGACAGTTTTCTAAGCAGCCTTTTAACCTACGGAAATGCAGCAGGTGAGATTTTGCTTTCCCGCTTTTCAGGGAGGGTTGAGGGGCTAATAAACGTATCTGCTGACAAGCTTATCGTAAAACCCGGTAGTTCTCCCGTTGATGCACGCTACTATGTTGGCAAAGGCGATGAGGAGGTTTTGCTCCCCTATCCGCAGCTTATACTTTTTAGCGCTCTCAATCCCCCAGACGGCTCGCCTTATGGGGTGTCGGTGCTAAGAGGACTGCCTGCCATAAGCAATATTTTGCTTCGCATTTACGAGTGCATAGGGCAAAACTTTGACCGTGTGGGGAATATTCGTTATGCGGTGACCTATAAGCCGAGCAATGACTCCACTGACAAAGCTTACGCTAAAGAGCGTGCAATGCAAATTGCAAAGGAATGGAGCGAGGGAATGGCCGCCGCTAGATGCGGCAACATCAAGGACTTTGTGGCGGTGGGAGATGTGAGCATTAAGGTAATCGGCGCTGAAAACCAACTAATTGACACGGAAGTGCCTGTAAGACAGCTGCTAGAGCAGATTGTAGCAAAGCTTGGTATTCCGCCGTTTTTGCTGGGACTTAACTGGACAACCACCGAACGCATGAGCAAGCAGCAGGTAGATATTCTAACGTCCGAGCTTGAGTTTTACCGCAGGCTGTTAAACCCAATTATAATGCGAATTTGCAGAGCCTTTTTGGCTAGTATAGGCAGCTGTGAGGAGGTAGAAATTGAGTGGCAGAATATTAACCTGCAGGATGAGGTTGAGCTTGCAAACGCAAGACTTAGCCGTGCTAAGGCGCAGGAAATTGAGCAGAAGCTTGAAAGGGGTGAATAAAAATGGATATTCTAAAGAGCATTGAGCCAACAG
>CAZLMF010000001.1:18956-41897 GCA_964560565.1 uncultured Oscillospiraceae bacterium | reverse complement strand
CTGATATAATAGATTTATAGCAAAATTGGGATGAGATGTTAGAAAGCTATATAAACATTTTAAAATTAAGAGGAAAAGAGTGGTAGGTATGTACAGAAATCAAGCGATGTTACAGATAAACCAAATGTTAAAAAAAGACTTTAAGTATTTGTATAATAGACAAAATATTGACATTCACGCATTTCGTTTGACCTTTATTATGGACTCTAAATCTAATAATTTGCAGATGACTTTCAATTTCCGTGAAAAATGTTGTGACATACTTTGTTTTATTTCACCTACTGTCCTTTCACCCAATAGTGATAATTATAGGAATGCTCTTCAGATAGTTAACTATATTAATTGGTATGTTAAATCTTGGGGGAGGTTCTATATAGACTCTTTCGGAGACCTCGCATATAGTCTTCGTCTTGATTATGATGTACTTGAAAAAATGCCAAATAAATGTGCTAGGGAAATAGAGTGTGCCATTAATTATTATGCAGACTTGTTTATACCTCTACTGAATATATGCCAAGGTAAAAGCACTTTTGAAAATGTAAAGGAGTTTATCGACAATATGTGGGAAAAGATAAATTAGTTTGGAGGTCGAGTTCAAGCAAAATGCAAATGAATAATAGCATTTTGGTTTACCCTTAAATCAAAGTATAGCAAGGCAAGGCATAGCAAAGTATAACAAAAGCCCGTAAACGCAATGTTTACGGGCTTTTTATGATGGTTGCGGAGGGTGGATTTGAACCACCGACCTTCGGGTTATGAGCCCGACGAGCTACCGGTCTGCTCCACTCCGCGGTATATTCGCTTGCTTTACAAGCTCACCAGCTTTTTGGGTGCCTATATATAATACCACATTGATTATACGATGTCAAGAGTTATTTTGGCTTTTTACAGATTATTTATTCATCCATAGCAAATGTATTTGCAAAAAATGGCGCAGGGCGTTTGCCCTGCGCCAAAGCTTTTCTTAAACGTACTTTTTTACGCTTTCAGGAAGCGCATTCTCATCAGCGGATACAGTAAATATATACTTTACATTAGGGTCATGGCTCTCAAAGCGATCTAATAGTCTGCCAAGTCCCTCAAGGTCCTGATTGCCTACCTTGAGTATAGAATCAACATAAACTTCGTGAATATCATGATTGCCTGCTAGAATACCACAAATAAATCCGTAAAACTCCGCATAGCCTTCAATGCCATAGTAATCGCAGTCTGCAAGCCTTATCTTGTAACTGATGTCGTAGGTAAGCTTTGTTCCCTTATCCACGCAAACCAAGCTGCCATCTGCAGTTTTCTCAGCCTCATTAATCATGTTGATAAGTATTTTCGTCTTTCCTGAGCCCTTGTTGCCAACAATTAACTTAACCATTTTATTTTCCTCCGTTTATATTAATTTTGCCTCTAGGGCAGCTTTTTCGCCCTCATAACCCGCTTTGCCAAGCAGTGCAAACATGTTGCGCTTGTAGCTCTCCACGCCGGGTTGATCAAACGGATTGACGCCGAGCAAATATCCGCTTATTGCACAAGCCTTTTCAAAAAAGTATATCATATATCCAAGCTCAAACTCATTAGCCTGCGGTACCTCAAGCACTATATTAGGCACACCGCCCTCAGTATGAGCAAGAATAGTCCCCTCGTATGCCTTTTGGTTCACAATGGACATATTTTGATTAGACAGGAAGTTTAGCCCGTCAAGGTTCTCTGGGTCCTCCTTAATAAAGAAATCCTGCTTTGGATTTTTAACATTAACCACTGTTTCAAACATAATCCTTGAGCCATCTTGGATGAACTGACCCATGGAATGCAAATCGGTAGAGAATATAACTGATGCCGGGAAAATGCCCTTATGGTCTTTCCCCTCACTCTCGCCAAAAAGCTGTTTAAACCACTCCGCCATCATTGCAAAGGACGGCTCGTAGGAAACTAGCAGTTCAACGGACTTGCCCTTGCGGTAAAGTGCGTTGCGAATAGCCGCATACCTATAGCAGTCATTGCTCATGTCAGGCACCATATACGCATCCTGTGCCGCCCGAGCGCCGCTCATAATAGTGTCTATATCGCAGCCTGCAACTGCAATGGGCAAAAGCCCCACGGCAGTAAGCACTGAGAATCGGCCGCCCACATCATCTGCAATTACAAAGCTTTCGTAGCCCTCACGGTCAGCAAGGTTTTTTAGTGTGCCACGGGATTTGTCGGTGGTCGCATAAATACGTCCCTTTGCGCCATCCTTGCCATACTTCTCCTCAAGCAGCTCACGAAAAACTCTAAAAGCAAGTGCAGGCTCAGTGGTAGTACCCGACTTTGAGATAATATTAACCGAAATATCCTTGCCTTCGCAAATTGAAATAATCTCATTTAGGTATGTTGGGCTAATGCTGTTGCCAACATAGTAAATGTCAGGGGTATCCTTTTTCATGCTGTTATAAAGGGGGGAGCGCAAAAACTCAATAGCTGCACGAGCACCCAAATATGAGCCGCCTATGCCTATGACTATCAGTATATCGCTGTCAGACTTGATTTTATCCGCTGCCTTTTTAATGCGTGCAAACTCTTCCTTGTCATAGCTTGTAGGCAGGTCAACCCAACCTAGAAAATCGCTTCCCATGCCTGTTTTGCTATGAAGAAGCTCATGCGCAAGCTCAACCTGAGGTTGCAAGGCGGTAAGCTCATGCGGCTGAACAAAGCCGCTTAGATATTTTTCATTTAGCTTTATTGCCATCCTTATTTTTCTCCTGTCTTCTGGATTGTCTATATTGATATTGTACAATATATTATCGTTTTTTGCAAGATACTTTTGTTTATATTGTGCCTTTTTGTGCGTAATACACAAAAATTTATCTACATTTGCATAGATGATTTCAATAGAATGAAAAAAGCTTTAAAAGTGCTCATTTTTTCTACACTTCTCCATGCAACTATATTGCTTTCATGTATGGGGTTGCCCTCAAGGGTAATGCTTAGTGTACCAAGAGCCTGCCCTGCCTCAATAGGGGCAGTTACATTCTCCGCAAGGGTCACTGTGTACTCAACAAGCTCCCCTTTTCCCTTAGGTATAACCACCGCCACCATGCTATTTGCTTTTACGCCAACACTTTGCTCGACTCCGTTCAAAACTTTTACAGGAGTGAGCAGTGCGCTATCTATCATTGGGGTGAAAAGCTCAAAGCTTGCAAATCCATAGTCAAGTATACTGCGTGCAGTGTCGAACCTGCCCTCGTCGCTTGTGCCGCCAAGCACCACTGCAATAAGCCCAAATCCACCTCGTATTGCACAGGCGGAAATGCAGTACCCTGCATCTTTCTCAGTGCCTGTCTTTATACCTGCAATACCATCATAGGACTTAACAAGCTCATTTGTGTTGACAAGCATTGTTTCTCCCCCACGCAGTTCATCATACCAAACTGTCATGTATTTCGTGGCAATGTCATGCTTCATGATTTCACGGGATAAAATTGCAATATCGTAAGCGGTTGAGTAGTGGTTTTTAGCGTCAAAGCCAACAGAATTTACAAAGTTGGTATTGCTCATTCCAAGCTGCTTTGCTCGCTCATTCATGAGCTTGACAAACGCTTCCTCAGTCCCTGCCGCACGCTCTGCAAGGGTGACGCAGGCATCATTTGCAGACTGGATAACTACCGCCCTTAGCAGCTCATCGACGGTCATTTCCTCCCCGGGCATAAGCCAAATCTGAGAACCACCCATGGAGTTTGCATGGGAGCTTGCCTTGACCTTTTCGGTGACGCTCATCTCTCCCCGCTCAATTTGTTCAGTTACAAGCAGCAGTGTCATTATTTTAGTGAGAGAAGCAATGGATAGCTTTTCATGTGGGTTTGTTTCACCCAGCACCTGCCCAGTTGACATTTCCACTAATATCATGGCTTTTGATGAGTATTTCTTATCAGTTGAAGTCGCAACGCTCTCCTCAAAATCACCGTCAGCATATGCATACGGTGATGCTAAGAAAATAAATGCAACTATGACAGCCAAAAATCCAACTAATCTACGCATATATCTCAGCTCCTATCTTACTAAGATATATGCACTTTAGGAGCGAAAAATCACCCAAAGGGCGAAGCTTGTAAGCTTTAAGGACAAAGAAAATGCTCATACAAATAAATCTTGCCCTCTGCATAAATGCAGAGGGCAAAGACCGCTTTTGTTAGTCAATAATAAATGCCTTTATTTCGCCAAAGAACGCTGAAGCATCTTCGGTATGTGCCTGAAGTTCAATCTTCTTTGATAGATCAAGGCTGAAGATACCCATAATTGACTTTGCATCGACTGCATAACGACCTGATACAATATCAACGTCGAAATCGTACTTTGCTACTGTGTTGACGAAAATTTTAACGTCATTGATTGTGCTTAACATTATGTTTACGGTTTTCATAAAAATGTCCTCCTAATTATTTTTGGTCACATGATTACACTTATAATATAACAATAGTTTATGCAATAGTCAACCACCATTGCGAAATTTCTCTGTTTCAAGTATAATGATTATTAAAATTGCACTACATTGTTGTTAGAATTACACAAGATTAACTGGAGATTTTTTATGAAAGTTGCATTTCACACACTTGGCTGTAAGGTCAACCAATACGAAACTGAAGTAATAAGACAAGCTTTCATTCGTGAGGGCTATGAGCCCTGTGATGAATCTGAGATTGCTGATGTGTATATAGTCAATTCCTGCACCGTCACCGGGGCAAGCGACAAGAAAACTATTTCCGCCCTGCGCCGCTTTAGGCGGCTAAATCCTAGCGCCTGCATTGCTGTTACAGGCTGCTTTTCTCAGGCTTTTCCAAAGGATGCTCAACTTATGCGTTATTGCGATGTAGTTACTGGGGCTAACAACAAAAATCGGCTTGTGGAGCTTGTGGGACAATACTTACTCACCCACATACCCATTGTCGAGATTACCCCTCATGACAGCAAAGAACTTTTCGAGCCTATGAAAATCACCGCAATGGAAGGTCATACTCGTGCCTTTGTGAAAATTGAGGACGGCTGTGATAGGTTTTGCTCCTACTGTATTATTCCCTTTGCAAGGGGAAGGGTGCGTTCAAAGCCTTTAGATGAACTTAAAACCGAGCTTGTGGGGCTTGCTGAGGGTGGATACAAGGAAGTAGTTCTAGTGGGGATAAACCTATCCCTATATGGATATGGAGACGAAAACGGCCATTCACTCCTTGATGCAGTGAGGGTTGCTTGCGACACTGATGGAATAGAGCGTGTCCGCTTAGGCTCCCTTGAGCCTGATACTCTGACACTCTCTGATATTGAACAGCTTGCCGTTATGCCAAAGCTATGCGACCAGTTCCATTTATCCCTGCAAAGCGGCTGTGATGCAACTCTTTTGCGTATGAATCGAGGCTATTCCACCAAGCAATACGCTGATATTGTATCTGCACTTCGCAAGTATTTCCCCAACTGCGCAATCACCACTGATATTATGGTGGGATTTGCAGGAGAAACTGACGAGGAATTTGCGCAGTCACTTGAATTTGCACGGAAGATAGGTTTTGCAAGGACTCATGTTTTCGCCTACTCCCAAAGAGAGGGTACTGCCGCAAATAATATGGCGCAGCAGATAAACGCAGACACTAAGCGCAAGCGCAGTTTGCAGATGAAAAACCTTGCTAAGAAAAGTCGCAGTGAGTTCCTAGAATCCCAAGTTGGCAGGGTTTTCCCCGTTCTTTTTGAGGCGAATATCTATGAAAATGGGCGGGAGGGGCACACTTCTAATTATACTCCTGTTCGAGTTGATGAAGAAGTGGTCGAAAAAGGTTTGCATAGATTTATTAAATGTGTTAAAATTGTTAGGGCAATGCAGGGCTATTGCATTGGCGAGCTAGTTTAGTTAGAAGATTATAGTACAAAATTACAATGTGTATTTGGAGGACAAAAATGGCTGTATATAGGATTTACGTTGAAAAGAAGCCTGAATTTGCGGTTGAGTCAAAGGCGGTGCTTTCCGATCTTCGCACCTCACTAAGACTTGAGGCGCTTGAGAACTTGCGTATCATCAACCGCTACGACGCTGAGAATATCTCAGGAAAGGACTTTATCGGAGCAGAGAACATGATTTTCGCCGAGCCACCGGTTGATACCACCTTTTCGGAGCTTCCATCCCCACAAGAGGATGAGCATTTCTTTGCCGTTGAGTTTCTGCCCGGTCAGTATGACCAGCGTGCGGATTCCTGCGCACAGTGTATTCAGTTCGTCACACAGGGTGAGCGCCCCTCTATCCGTACTGCAAAGGTATATGTTCTAAAGGGCAAGCTTTCGCAGGAAGATGTACAGCGCATTAAATCATATCTCATAAACTCCGTTGAAAGCCGTGAAACCACCCTTGACACATTCACAACACTTGAAACCCACTATGATATACCGCAGTCCGTTGAAACTCTCACAGGCTTTATTGCCCTTGACGAGCAGGGCTTGCGTGACTTCATTGAGGATTACAGGCTTGCTATGGATTATGATGATATAGTCTTTTGTCAGTCCTACTTCAAGGATGAGGAGCAACGTGACCCCACCATTACCGAGGTGCGCATGATTGACACCTACTGGTCAGACCATTGCCGTCATACCACCTTCCAAACTAACATTGACAAGGTGACTATTGACGCTCCATATATTGATGAAACCTATCGTGATTATGTTTCCGCTCATAAGGAAATGAATGCCGCGAAAAATCGCCCTATAACCCTTATGGATCTTGCTACCATTGTAGCTAAGCGTATGCGCCAAAGCGGCAAGTTGGTTGACCTAGACCAATCTGAGGAGATTAACGCTTGCTCAGTTAAGATTAAGGTTGATGTGAACGGCAAAATGCAGGATTGGCTGCTGATGTTCAAAAACGAAACCCATAACCACCCAACTGAAATTGAACCTTTTGGCGGTGCTGCTACCTGTCTGGGCGGCGCAATTCGTGATCCGCTTTCAGGGCGTTCCTATGTATATCAAGCAATGCGTGTCACAGGCTCGGGCAATCCCCTTGTGCCCGTTGAGGACACTATCCCCCATAAGCTTCCACAGCGCAAGATTACAGTTGGTGCGGCTCATGGTTATAGCTCCTACGGCAACCAAATCGGACTTTGCACTGGGCAAGTATCGGAAATATATCACAAGGGTTATATTGCAAAGCGCATGGAAATAGGTGCTGTCATTGGTGCTGCACCCGCTAAGAACGTTGTTCGTGTTCAGCCACAGCCTGGGGATGCGGTAATCCTACTAGGCGGCAGAACTGGCCGTGACGGTTGCGGCGGCGCAACTGGCTCATCAAAATCTCACACATCCGAGTCATTGGAAAGCTGCGGCGCTGAGGTGCAAAAGGGTAATGCCCCTGAGGAGCGCAAGATTCAACGACTTTTCCGCAACCCCATGGTAACGCAACTGATTAAGCGTTGCAATGACTTTGGCGCAGGAGGTGTATCTGTTGCTATCGGGGAGCTTGCTGACGGGCTTACAATAAACCTTGACGCTGTTCCTAAGAAATATGACGGTCTTGATGGAACTGAGCTTGCAATTTCCGAATCGCAGGAGCGTATGGCGGTAGTTGTCGCAAGTGATGATGTCAATCGCTTTATTGACTACGCACAGCGTGAAAATATCGAGGCTACCAGAGTTGCCACCGTAACTGCGCAGCCACGCCTAAAAATGACTTGGAACGGCAACACCATAGTAAATATTGCCCGTGAATTCCTAAATTCGAACGGCGCTGAAAAGCATACCGAGGTTCATATCACTGAACCTGTCACCGCTGCGGATATTAACTTTACAAACACCCACGACGGCTGGATTTCCCTTATGTCAGACCTTAATGTCTGCTCGCAAAAGGGCTTGGCTGAGCGTTTTGACTCGACTATCGGCGCAGGCTCGGTGCTAATGCCCTTTGGTGGCGTACATCAGCTCACTCCCACGCAAGCAATGGTGGCTAAAATCCCCGTTGCAAGCGGAAATACCAACACTTGCTCGGCTATGGCATGGGGTTTTAATCCATATTTAAGCGAAAAAAGCCCCTATCACGGAGCAATGTATGCGGTGATTGAATCCATCGCAAAGCTTGTGGCAACAGGTGCAAGCGCAAATAAGTGCTGGCTTACATTCCAGGAATACTTTGAGCGCCCAGGGAATGACCCCACACGCTGGGGCAAGCCCTTTGCGGCATTGCTCGGTGCATACAAGGCTCAGCTTGAGCTTGGCTGTGCATCAATCGGCGGTAAGGACTCCATGTCGGGAACCTACGAAAACATTGATGTTCCTCCGACTCTTGTATCCTTTGCAGTTTCGGTTACAGATGCTGGACGAGTTATGTCACCCGAATTTAAGCAGGTTGGCAGCAATGTAATCCTCATTTCACCAGAATACGACGAAAACGGACTTCCAAACTTTAAAACAATCCGCCAAGCGTATTCTAAGGTTGAAAACTTAATTTCAAACGGTGCAGCAAAGGCAGTATATGCAGTAAGCTACGGAGGCATTGCCGAAGCAGTTGCGAAAATGTGCTTTGGTAACCGCATTGGGTTCTGCTTTAGCGAGACGCTAAGCGATAACGAGCTTTTCTTGCCCTCCTATGGTTCATTTGTGGTTGAGATTGAAGCTGACAGAGTCACAAACGAGCGTGTAATTGGGCATACCACCGCCAAGGAAGAGCTTAACTGCAAGGATTTTGTCCTCACCCTTGATGAGCTGCTAGATTCATGGCAGGCAAGGCTTGAGCCAATTTTCCCTTGCAATGTGGAGCAAACAACCCAAAATGCTCGTACCTTTGAGCCATCAACCCTTATTCGCAAATATTCCTCCACTAAGTTTGCAAAGCCTAGAGTGCTAATACCTGTTTTCCCAGGCACTAACTGTGAATACGACTCCGCCCGCGCTTTTGAGGTCGCAGGGGCGGCAGCTGAAATAATGGTCATCAAGAACCTCACACCTGCAAATATTACCGAATCGGTAAACGCCATGGAAAACCTTATCGACAGCTCACAGATTATCATGCTCCCCGGCGGCTTCTCCGCAGGAGATGAGCCGGATGGCAGCGCAAAGTTTATCACCGCATTCTTCCGCAACCCTAGGTTAAAGGATGCAATTCATAGGCTTTTACTCAATCGTGACGGACTTATGTTGGGTATATGCAACGGTTTCCAAGCGCTTATTAAGCTTGGTCTTCTACCTGGAGGCATGATAACCGAAATTACCGAAGCCTCCCCCACACTTACCTACAACACAATCGGACGCCATCAATCAAAGCTCATCCGCACTAGAGTTGTCAACAACAACTCACCATGGCTTACAATGTGCAAGGTAGACGAAATCCACACCATTCCCATTTCCCACGGTGAGGGGCGTTTCTACGCATCCAGCGGTCTTGTGAACCTCCTTGACATGAACGGGCAAATTGCAACACAGTATGTCGATATGGACGGCAATCCGACCATGGATATACGCTACAACCCCAACGCATCCATTGAGGCTATCGAGGGCATTACCTCCCCAGACGGACGCATTCTCGGCAAGATGGGGCATAGCGAGCGTATCGGCGATTACCTGTATAAGAATGTACCCAGCAATAACGACCAACAACTTTTCCAAGGCGGCGTAAACTACTTCAAGTAAACCAACAACAAGCCCCCTGCAAACCATATGGTTTGCAGGGGGCTTTTCATGTACATATAAGTTTATATGCTGTCCATAACTCTTATGGTCGAGAGCGCCTTTAGCCCCTCAGCCTCAAGCTTAGAAAGCCTTTCATCAATTTTTACTTCTTTTAGTACAGGGGTAATAAACGCAAGCTCATCGTTTTTGCCACCCTTGCGAAGTAGTCTTTCAACCTTGCCAAAGACCTTCTCAACAAGCTTAAATGCCACTTCGCTGTCCTTGCAGCTTAAGCGCACATACTTTGCGGTTTCAACCTGCTTGTAGTCAACCACCATGTTTTTATCGCTATCAACCCATGTAAGAGTCTGATTGGTTTTTGTTGCTCTTGCAGCTTCAATGATGTCCGCCACAACCGCACTTGCAGTTGGCAGCTTGCCTGCGCCCTTGCCGTAAAATACAACATCACCTGTTGCATCGCCACGGACAAGTATGCCATTGAACACATCGTCAACGCTTGAAAGCTGGCTGTTGTAACTGATGAGCGCCGGGGATACTATTGCGTTTATATGCTCACCTGCCCGTGCTGAACGTGCGATAAGCTTAATCACGCCGCCCCAACTCGTCGCATACTCCACATCGGCACTTGTGATGCTTGAAATGCCCTCAGTATGCACTTGATTTGGGTATACATGTTTGCCAAAGGCAAGGGATGATAGAATGCAAATCTTGCGGCAGGCATCATGCCCGTCAACGTCAGCAGAGGGGTCACGCTCCGCATAGCCTAGCTCCTTAGCAAGAGCAAGGGCATCCTCAAAACTCATTGTTTCTCTTATCATCTTTGTAAG
Source organism: uncultured Oscillospiraceae bacterium (assembly GCA_964560565.1). Classification (GTDB taxonomy): domain Bacteria; phylum Bacillota; class Clostridia; order Oscillospirales; family Ruminococcaceae; genus CAZLMF01. The sequence goes on along the minus strand of CAZLMF010000001.1, from coordinate 31,452 downwards.
AATGAAATTTGTCGTGCCGTTTAATATGCCTGCAATTTCGTTAATCTCATTTGCAATAAGGCATTGGTGAATTGGGCGGATAATTGGAATTCCTCCGCCGACGCTTGCCTCAAAAAATATGTTGACATTGTTCTCCTTAGCAATTCTAAGGAGTGTAGCGCCATGAGCGGCAATAAGCTCCTTATTTGAGCTTACAACGCTTTTTCCTGCCTCAAGGGCGGACTTCACATACTCAAAAGCAGGGCTTAACCCGCCCAAAACTTCAACTACTATATCAACCTCAGTATCACTGAGAATTATGTTGAAATCCTTTGTAAATTTACTTTTGTAAGGGCTATCAGGGAAATCACGCAGGTCGAGAATATACTTGATATCCATCTCTTTACCGGTTTTCTGCTCGACATTTTGCTTTGTCTTGTAAAAAACCTCGACCGTGCCAGAACCCACAACTCCATAGCCTAGAACAGCAATTTTTGACATAATTTCTACCTTTCCGCGCCAATAAATCGGGCAATAAAGTGATAAGACTTGCTAAACAATATTTCTATTAGTATAGCATAAATATATGTGCAAAATCAAGTCCGCATTAAGCTATAGCATTTTCGCAAGGTATTGACCTGTGTAGGACTCCTTGCAAGCGGCGACCTGCTCGGGTGTGCCTGTTACTACGACTGTTCCTCCCTTGTCCCCTCCCTCAGGCCCAAGATCAATTATATGGTCAGCAGTTTTAATCACATCAAGGTTATGCTCAATGACAACCACGGTATTTCCCCCGTCAGTAAGGTTTTGAAGTACCTCAATCAGCTTATGCACATCAGCGGCATGAAGCCCTGTTGTAGGCTCATCAAGGATATAAATTGTCCTGCCTGTGGCACGCTTTGAAAGCTCTGTCGCAAGCTTCACACGCTGTGCCTCACCGCCTGAAAGGGTTGTTGCAGGCTGACCAATTTTAATGTACCCAAGCCCTACCTCATAAAGAGTTTCAAGCTTACGGTGAATTTTAGGTATGTTTTGAAAGAACTCAACGCCCTCCTCAACCGTCATTTCAAGTACCTCGTTTATGTTCTTGCCCTTAAACCTAATATCAAGGGTTTCACGGTTATAACGCTTGCCCTTGCATACCTCACAGGGTACGAATATATCGGGCAAAAAGTGCATTTCAATCTTATTTATTCCGTCGCCTTGGCACGCCTCACAACGTCCGCCCTTAACGTTAAAGCTAAACCTGCCAGAGGCATAGCCCTTCATTTTAGAGTCGTTGGTGGATGCGAAAATCTCACGTATATCGGTGAAAACTCCGGTATATGTCGCAGGATTTGAGCGTGGAGTGCGCCCAATGGGTGACTGGTCAATATCTATAACCTTGTCTAGCAGCTCAACCCCTAACATATCCTTAAATTTACCCGGTCTTGTGCGAGCACGATTGAGTTTTCCTGCCAAGTTTTTATAAACAATCTCGTTTATAAGGCTTGACTTTCCGCTACCTGATACACCCGTCACGCAAGTGAGCACGCCAAGAGGGATTTTCACATTAATGTTTTTTAGATTGTTTTCTGTTGCGCCCTTAATTGTTAAGTATTTGCCATTGCTCTTGCGGCGCTTTTCAGGCACAGGGATTTTACGCTCCCCACTTAAATACTGCCCAGTAATAGACTCCTTGCACTTTAGCAGTCCATCCATATCACCGCTATAAATGACATTACCGCCATGTATGCCTGCTCCAGGGCCAATATCCACTATATAGTCTGCAGCATACATTGTTTCCTCATCATGCTCAACTACAATAAGGGTGTTGCCTAAGTCACGCAGCTTTTTTAGCGTTGCAATAAGCTTTTCGTTATCACGCTGATGAAGTCCTATACTAGGCTCATCAAGTATATAAAGCACACCCATAAGCAGGGAGCCTATTTGCGTTGCAAGGCGGATGCGCTGGCTTTCTCCCCCCGACAATGTACCTGCTGAGCGTGAAAGACTGAGGTATTCAAGCCCCACATTTTGCAAAAAGGTGAGCCTTTCACGAATTTCCCTAGTAATGCTCTCTGCCACCATCAAATCACGCTCTGACAGCTCCATTTTATCTATAAGTTCAAGAGCATCCACCACCGACATTTTTGTGAAGTCGGTGATGTTTATATCACATACTGTGACAGCAAGGCTATTCTTCTTTAGCCTATCGCCATGACATTCAGGGCATAGCTCCTCGCTCATGAACGCTTGAATATCGCTCCTCGCCCACTCGCTGTTTGTTTCCTTATAACGCCTTTCAAGGTTGTTTATAACCCCCTCAAAGGCTGTGTTGTAGGTGCCTGAGCCGTACTCATTAGTGCGCTTTACCTTAATCTTCTCACCCTTTGTGCCGTAAAGCAAAACATCCATAGCACTCTTAGGCAGCTTAGAAACAGGCACATCAAGGCTAAAGCCGTAATGCTCAGCTAGTGCTTCATAATACATCTTTGCAATAGTGCCGTCGGAATAATTCCAACCTGTCGCTTTTATTGCGCCCTCACGAATTGACAGCGCTTCATTTGGTGTAATAAGCTCAGGAGAAAGCTTCATAAAAGTACCAAGCCCAGTGCATTTCTCACATGCACCAAAGGGGTTGTTAAAGCTAAACATTCTAGGTACAAGCTCCTCAATGCTCACGCCATGCTCAGGACATGCGTAATTTTGCGAGAAGTGAAGCTCCTCGCCGTCAATTACATCCACAAATACAAGTCCACCTGTAAGAGTACTTACCGTTTCAATGGAGTCAGTAAGGCGTGGCACAATATCCTCCTTTATAACAAGGCGGTCAACCACTATTTCTATTGAGTGCTTTTTGTTCTTCTCAAGCTTGATTTCCTCGGAAAGGTCGTAGATTATACCGTCTACCCTCACACGGACATAGCCTGACTTTCTAGCACTTTCCAGCTCCTTTTGATGCTCACCCTTGCGCTCCCTAACCACAGGGGCAAGGATTTGAATCCTTGTCTTAGCAGGCAGGCTCATAATCTGGTCGACAATCTGGTCAACTGTCTGCTGTTTAATCTCCCTGCCGCATACAGGGCAGTGGGGAATGCCTATACGAGCGTAAAGCAATCGCAGGTAGTCATATATTTCTGTCACTGTGCCGACTGTTGAGCGTGGGTTGCGGGAGGTGGTTTTTTGGTCAATAGAAATTGCAGGGGATAAGCCCTCGATTGAATCCACATCGGGTTTTTCCATCTGCCCTAAAAACATACGAGCATAGCTTGAAAGACTTTCAATGTATCTGCGCTGTCCATCGGCATAAATGGTGTCAAAGGCAAGGGACGATTTGCCCGAGCCTGAAAGCCCTGTCATAACTATAAGCTTATCCCTTGGTATCTCCAAGTCGATATTCTTTAGGTTATGCTCTCTTGCTCCTTTAATTTTGATGAAGTTTTTGTCCATAATATCCTCTCTCTTGCAAATTGCTTATGATATTTATTTGCTATTCTTTATCTCATTAATTTTATCTCTTAAATATGCGGCATGCTCAAATTCAAGCAGCTGTGCGGCATTTTTCATCTCGCTTGAAAGCTTTTTGATAAGCACTGCTTTTTCCAGTGCGTTTAGGCGCTTCTTACCCATGCCGGGAATTGCCTCAATCTTCTCCTTTGAGGTAATGTCAAGGATCTCACGCACTTCCTTGACAATGCTTGTGGGAGTAATTCCATGCTCCTCATTATAGGCAACTTGAATTTTACGGCGGCGTTCAGTCTCCATTATTGCCCGCTCCATCGAGCCTGTGACATGGTCTGCATACATAATTACCCTGCCTCCGACATTGCGTGCGGCACGACCAATGGTCTGTATAAGTGCGGTTTCCGAGCGTAGAAAGCCCTCCTTGTCGGCATCAAGGATTGCCACAAGTGAAACTTCCGGCAAATCAAGCCCCTCACGAAGCAGGTTAATCCCCACAAGGACATCAAATTCACCGAGCCTTAGCTCACGGATAATCTCCATGCGCTCAATGGTGTCAATATCATGGTGCATATATCGCACCTTAACATCATACCCCTCAAGGTAAGCGGTTAAATCCTCCGCCATTTTCTTGGTAAGAGTTGTGACAAGCACACGCTCTTTTCTTTGGGCGCAAAGGTTTATCTCGCTTAGTAAATCCTCTATTTGCCCTGTTACAGGTTTTACTATAATCTCAGGGTCAATAAGCCCTGTAGGGCGAATAACCTGCTCAACTATTTGCTTTGCGTTCTCACGCTCGAAAGGCCCTGGCGTTGCAGACACATATACCGCTTGATTTATATGACTATAGAATTCATCGAAGTTTAGCGGTCTGTTATCAAGTGCCGACGGCAATCTAAAGCCGTAGTCTATAAGTGTGGTTTTTCTTGCCCTATCTCCGGCAAACATTCCCCTAGCTTGAGGCAGCATTACATGAGACTCGTCGACCATCAGCAGAAAATCCTTTGGGAAGTGGTCAAGCAGGGTAAAGGGCGTTGAGCCCGGTGCTCTCCTTGAAAGGACGCGGGAATAGTTCTCAATGCCGCTGCAAAAGCCTATCTCTTGCAACATTTCTATATCGTACATGGTGCGCTGCACAATGCGCTGCGCCTCAATTAGCTTGTCATTAGCTTTAAGATAAGCAACTCGCTCCTCAAGCTCCTTTTCTAGGTCAACTATCGCCTCACGAAGCTTATCCTGCGGCACAATATAGTGGCTTGCAGGGAATATCACCGCATGGGTGAGTAGCCTTGTGGGATTGCCCGTCACGACGTTTATCTCGCTTATACGCTCGATTTCATCGCCGAAAAACTCCACCCTAATGGCTGTGTCGGATGGAAAGTTTGCAGGGTAAATCTCCACCACATCACCTCTAACACGAAACTTATCACGGGTGAAGTTTATATCGTTGCGCTCGTATTGAATTTCCACAAGCCTTTGTAGAAGCTCCTCACGGCTTTTTTTCATGCCCTCACGGATTGAAAGCATCATACTGCGGTAATCCTCGGGAGAACCTAATGAGTAAATACAGGATACGCTGGCGACAATTATGACGTCACGTCTTTCCGCTAAGGCGGTAGTTGCCGAGTGGCGCAGGCGGTCAATATCGTCATTTATGGAGCTATCCTTTTCGATATAGCTATCGGTGGATGGAATATATGCTTCAGGCTGGTAATAGTCGTAGTAACTGACAAAGTACTCAACCGCATTGTCGGGGAAAAACTCCCTAAACTCGCTGCAAAGCTGCGCAGCAAGGGTTTTATTATGGGCAAGCACAAGGGTTGGGCGGTTAATCTGCTCAATTACATTTGCCATGGTAAAGGTCTTACCTGAGCCTGTTACGCCAAGTAAAGCCTGCTCCTTATACCCCTTTTTTATGCCCTCAACAAGCTTTTCTATCGCCTGTGGCTGGTCACCCGTAGGCTTATAGCTCGACTTTAAATGAAATCTTTCTTCCAATAGGTTCTACCTCCTATCTATATAATGCAACTTTTTCTTAACTAAAATATCCGCACTCCCTCATAGAAGTGGCTTTATTACCGCCTACAATTATGTGGTCAAGTAAGTTAATATTGACCGCTCTAAGCGCTTTAATCAAGTGGTTTGTGACAGCAATATCGCTGTCAGATGCTATTTCATCGCCTTGAGGATGGTTATGGGCAATTATTATAGTGTCCGCATTATGGGTAAATGCAAACTGAACTATCTTTCGCACATTTACCTCCGCCTTACTCACTCCGCCCTCGAATGCAATAACATCAGCGATTATTCTAAGCTTATTATCAAGGCATATTACTCGCACAGTTTCGCTTGTCACGCCAATATAGTTTTTTATGCAGTAATCACGCATCTTGCGTGAGGAGTCAAGGGGTTCGGAAGTTACCCCGTTCATGGAGTAAACACGCATAAGCTGCGGAACTAACCGCAACAGACATGCGGCATTTTCGGTCATACCGCTCACCGCTTGAAGCTCGTCCATTGGTGCGGTAAGGACACGTTCAAGTGTCCCGAACTTGCGTAAAAGCTCATGAGCGATGACGTTGGTATCACGCCTGGGTATGCCGTAAAAAAGCACAAGCTCAAGCACATTATGTGGCTCAAACCCCTCAAGCCCTTCCCTTATAAATCGCTGGCGCAATCTTTTTCGATGCCCTGCATGAAGATCGCTCATTTCAACACCCCAAATCGCATATTTGCCCAATTCCACAAATCGGCTATTACTTTATTATAGCTTATTTCATATGTTTTGAAAAGGTACAAATTGTTACGGGGGAATAGATATCGAGCCTGTTTTATGCTATAATATCAGTGAATTAATAAACATACGCTACGGAGGGGTAAAATGAAGGCTTTCACAATTTCAAGCAATGACGCAGGTCAGCGTGTGGACAGGTTTCTCTCTAAAGCTTGCCCTCGCCTGCCGCAGGGCTTGATGTATAAATATATCCGCAAAAAGCGAGTCAAGCTAAACACAAAAAGATGCGAAATATCCACTGTTCTCACCGCAGGGGATTTGCTAGAGCTTTATATTTCCGATGAGCTTTTGGAGTTTGAGCCGCAAACTGACTTTCACTTTGTAAAGGGCGAGTTTGATATAATATATGAGGATGATAACCTGCTACTCATCAACAAGCCAATTGGGCTTGTTGTGCATGAGGATAACGAAAACACTGTCGACACCCTAATTAACCGCATAAAACGCTACCTATCAGACAAGGGCGAATGGGACCCGAATAAAGAAAGCTCCTTTGCCCCTGCTCTTTGTAACCGCCTTGACCGAAATACAGGGGGCATTGTAATAGCAGCAAAAACCGCCTCCGCCCTTCGGATACTCAACCAAAAAATTAAGGATAGAGAGATTAAAAAGCTCTATCTATGTGTACTAAGTGGGAAGCTTGATAAAAAATCCGCGACCCTAACCGCCTATATTGAAAAGGACAGCACGCAAAACTTAGTCCGTGTCAGTGATACTAAAACACGAAATAACCTCTCCGCCATCACACGCTATTTAGTCATTGATGAGAACGAGAAAACAAGTCTTGTGGAGGTTGACCTTATCACAGGGCGCACTCACCAAATTCGCGCCCACTTTGCCTATATCGGTCACCCTCTTTTAGGGGACGGCAAGTACGGCAACAACCGAATCAATAAGCTTTACAGCTATAAAACACAAGCTTTGTTTGCGTATCGGCTCACCTTTGAGTTTACCACCTTTGCAGGAGAGCTTTCCTACCTAACGGGTAAAAGCTTTGAGGTAAAGGATGTATGGCTTAGGGATAAATACTACGCAGATAAGCTTGAATAAGCAATATGATTATGCTATAATTTCTTGAAAACTATCGAAAAGGAAGACGTAAATGAAATACATTGTTTTACTGTGTGACGGCATGGCAGACCTGCCCCTCGAAAAGCTTTCTGGGAAAACTCCCATGTCAGCCGCAAATAAGCCTAATATGAACAAGCTAGCCGCAAGTTCCTTTGTCGGCATGGTAAAGACCGTTGCCGACGACCTAAAGCCCGGCAGTGATGTTGCAAACCTGTCTGTTATGGGCTACGACCCTCATGTTTACTATTCAGGGCGCTCCCCTCTTGAGGCAGGCAGTATTGGCATAGAAATGAAGTCTACCGATATTTCCATGCGCTGTAATCTTGTCACTCTCTCCGATGAGGGCAATTACTCCGATAAGACCATTCTCGACTATTGCGCAGGGGATATTTCCACTAAGGAGGGCGCCGAGCTTATAAACTTTGTGCAGGAGCGTCTGGGCAGTGCTATATATAAGTTCTATCCGGGCATTAGCTATCGCCACTGCTTAATATGGGATAATGGCACTCTTGATATAGGACTGCTTACCCCTCCCCATGATATAATAGGGCAATCTATTGAAAAGCATCTTCCAAACCATGAAAACGCAGTGGAGTTGCTGTCAATGATGGAGAAAAGCTATGCGCTGCTAAGCAACCACCCGATAAATAAGCGCAGGGCGGAGCGTGGGCTTGCTCCTGCGAACTCCATTTGGCTTTGGGGTGAGGGCAAGCGTGCCGCGCTAACTCCTTTTAAAGAAAAGTTCGGCTTGCAGGGTTCGGTCATATCCGCCGTTGACCTTATAAAGGGCATAGGCAAGTTTGCGCAGATGAATGTGGTAGAGCTTCCCGGCGCAACAGGCTACATAGATACCGACTTCGAAGGTAAAGCGCAATCCGCTCTCGACGAGCTTGCAAGCGGACAGGACTTCGTCTATGTTCACGTTGAAGCGCCTGATGAATGTGGACACCGCAACGAGCTTGACAACAAGGTCAAGTCCATTGAATATATTGACTCAAGGCTGCTTTCCCCACTACTAAAAGGGCTTGAACAATATGAGGATTACAAATTAATGATTTTGCCCGACCATCCTACCCCCATTTCCCTTCGTACCCATACAAGTGACCCTGTACCCTTTTTGATTTATCAAAAAAGCAAACCCTTGCAAGGCTCAATCGGCTTTGATGAGCAGGTCTGTACCGCAACGGGCACTTTAATCGAGGAAGGTCATACTATTATGCGCATCTTTATAGAGGGATAAATGCAGGGAACAAATGTTCTTTATCATTATATCACCCCTTATACTAAAATTCAATATGTTTTACAAAAATAATAGGGCAACCCGAACGGGTTGCCCATTTTTGTTATATTAAGGTTTTAACACCCTTGAACTCTCGCAGCATCTATATTCTAGCTATCCCCTGTGCCCTTGCCGCATCTGCTACCGCATCCGCAACCGCATCTGCTACACTTTTATCAAGGGGGCTTGGCAATATGTAATCCACCGTAAGCTTATCACTTGTGACAATACTTGCGATAGCTTTCGCCGCGGCAAGCTTCATTTTCTCGGTTATATCCCTTGCACGCACTGAAAGTGCGCCCTTAAATATCCCCGGAAACGCTAGCAAATTATTTATCTGATTCGGATAATCGCTGCGCCCTGTGCCGACTATATAAGCACCTGCTTCAAAGGCAACATCGGGCATTATCTCAGGGGTGGGGTTTGCCATTGCAAAAATTATAGGCTTCTCTGCCATTGACTTGACCATATCAGCTGTTACAAGGTTTGCCCTTGATACTCCAACGAATATATCAGCGCCAACTAGCACCTGCGCAAGGCTTCCCTTTAGCACTTGCTTGTTGGTGACTTGCGCCATTATCTCCTGTGCAGGGTTATTGTCCGGTGAGCCTGTGTAAATTGCACCCTTTGCATCAACCATGATAAGCTCGCCTATTCCAAGCGCAAGCATTAGCTTTGCTACGGCAATTCCTGCCGCACCTGCGCCGTTTACAACAGCCTTCATGCCGCTGATATCCTTGCCTATTAGCTTTGATGAGTTGATAAGTGCCGCCGCAACCACAATGGCAGTCCCATGCTGGTCATCATGGAATACTGGTATATCAAGCTTTTCCTTTAACCTGCGCTCAATTTCAAAGCAACGAGGTGCAGAAATATCTTCAAGGTTAATGCCTCCAAAGCTTGGGGCAATAAGCTCTATCGTGCGGACAATCTCGTCCGTATCCTTGCTTGCAACGCAAAGAGGGAAAGCGTCAACACCTGCAAACTCTTTGAAAAGCAGGCATTTGCCCTCCATTACAGGCATAGCAGCTTCTGGACCTATATCGCCTAGTCCCAGTACCGCTGTTCCGTCAGTGATTACAGCTACTAAGTTGCCTCGCCTTGTGTACTCATATGAAAGCTCAGGATTTTTCTCAATTTCAAGACAGGGCTGTGCGACTCCCGGGGTGTAGGCAATCGACAAATCGTCCCTACCTGTGATTTTAACCCTTGAGGTGACTTCAATTTTACCCTTCCACTGCTTATGCATTATCAGTGCTTGCTCGTTATAGTCCAAGTTTTATTTCCCCTCGCAGCTTTATGTCGCTTATACAAAACATATCTAGCGCTTCTTAAAAATTCGGTCAATGCTCTCCTTTGGAGTGGAATACGAGCCAATAGTTAACAACTTCTCACTATAAAGCCCATGGAAATCCGAACCTCCTGTGGTGATAATGTTGTGTTTCTCAGCAATATCAAGTAGTGTTTTCTCGCCACCATCTACAAGAGTATGGTGCCATACCTCAATGCCGTCAAGCTTTGACTTCTCGCAAAGCTCTTGTGCAAGGTCAACACTGTCATATTGGTAAGGGTGCGCCAAAACAGCAATACCGCCTGCGGAGTGAATCATGTCAATAACAAAGCCAACTTCTGGGTACTCGACCTCCTCATAGCATGAGCCTTCCTTTGGATCGAAAAGATTCTTATACATGTCGCCAAAAAATTCATCCGCATAACCGTAGTCAATTAGCGCGTGCATGATATGCTGTTTGTATATACTGTTTGAGCCTGTGGCGTGCTTTAGCACGCTTTCGCCCGTAATCGGATAAAGCTTCATGACATTTTGAATCATCTGCTTACCCTTCGTCTTACGGCTTTCACATACCTTGATGCATAACCCCTCTAGCCTATTAGGCTTTTCGGGCATGTAGCATAGTATATGTACTTTGCGCCCTCTCGCCTTGTCATAGGCTGAGAACTCCGTCCCCGGAATTACCGAAACCCCAAATCTATCGCCTAGTACCACTGCCCTTGAAGATGAGGAAACCGTATCGTGGTCGGTAATGGATATAAAGTCCACACCCGTCCTCTTAGCCTGTGTAATTATTTCCTCAATCCCAAGTGAACCGTCTGACAGCTTTGTATGGCAATGCAAATCGCTTATCATTTCGCACCTCTTTTCCTTATTTTTTAACATCATTACTTTAATTATACTCCTTTTTCGTCATAAAAGCAAGACGCAAGCTCTTGCGAGTTTGCGTCGTATAGTTTTAAGTGATTTTTCTGCCCTTTACTTTTTGCTTGGTTTTGATGGGTTTTTCCTTACCTCCCATGTCGTTGAACACTGCGCCTTCCTTAACACTTTGCAGAAGGTTATCCTCTGGGTTTGGTTCACCACGCTCCTTGTAATAAGGGTCAATGATATACTTGCGAATGTATTGGTAGGAATTAAAGCATATTATCAGCCCAATAAGCGCAAAAGGTATCAATATCAACGCAATTAGCACAAAGGGCAGGTAAATAATCTGCAAATCCATTATTGCAATGTAAAATGGCGCAAAAACAGCGACAACACCAACCAGTGTCAGCAGGTTCGTCTTAATACCTAGGCATGTAAGATAAAACGCATTTTTTAGTATCTGCTTTAGGTTTAAGTCAAGGGTAACAATCATGATATAAATGTAAAAGTGCATGAAAATAAACACGACAGTTGCGCAAAGGCATAGATAATAAGGAATTAGGAATATTCCATTTTCCTGCGAATATGCGCCGTAAAAGTAAACCGAAAAGCCCATAATCACAACGAAGAGTATATCAATTATCCCCATAATAAAGGACTGCTTAAAATTTTTCTTAAATATACGGAAAAAGTCATGGACAACGTAGGCATGTCTCTCTTGAGAAAAGTTGCGCAAAACATAGGTCAATCCTGCGGTTGCAGGGCCTATGGTCACAATTGGCAGGCACATAAGCACATAGAGCAAATTAAGCTGAATAAGCTTCCCTAGCTTCCTCCAAACTATTTCCCAAAACTGAATGAAACGAGGCTTCCGAGGCCCATTTTTCGGCACCCCTACCCCTGCTTTTTCATAGTCAAAAAACCCTAGAAAACCAGCCAACTAAAGCACTTCCTTTATTTTTATGAGATATATTCTTATATAACAACTATTTATTTATTATAACCTACAAGAGGCGATTACGCAAGTTTTTTTATCTGCATAACCTATTTGATAAGCATCCCTGCAAACAGAAATGTCAGCACCGCATCAATTACCGAGGAAACCGCTGCAATTGCAAATAGGATTGAAAATTTCCCAAGATAAAGCCTTATTGCCCCACGGACAGCCTCCTGCTCTGGACTGCCCATTGCAAACTTCAAAAACATTGCAGAAAGCCTCATAGCCTCACGACATCCAATTACTAGTGCAAGAGAGGATAGCAGCGCATTAGGCAGTATAAGTACAAGGCAAATCAGTATACCCTTCAGCCCATAAAATGAGTATAAATAGCCCATGGAAAAGCCTATTCCCAGTCCCCTGAAAAGAGGCATAAATACTATTAAGGGTTGCGAAATAGCCGAAAACCCAAACAGCATTGTTATCATTAGGAATAGTGCGGAGGTGAAAAGTGATGAGCTTAGAGTTGAAAGTATCGACTGCTCCACACGGCTTTTAATAAAGCCGTCAGTCATAAAGGATAAAAGCTCCACCGTTTCCGAACTCATCCCGCCTATTAGTGCCGAGCCTATAAGCACTCCCACAAGTGTCAGCCCTATGAGCACAAGCAAGCCTTTGTTCTTGTTTGCAAACAGCTCCATATCCGCCCTTGAGGTGTTTCTTGTCCTTGTCATAATGAACTCCTTTTGGTATTAACATTCATTCAAAATATATGCACCCCTTGTCCTTATTAGAATACACAAAAAACTCCAAAGCAAATGCTTTGGAGTTTTT
>CAZLMF010000001.1:12938-18856 GCA_964560565.1 uncultured Oscillospiraceae bacterium | reverse complement strand
CCTACCTTGCGTCCGTAGTCCACAAAGCCCTTTGCATAGAGGTAAATAAACGCAGGGGAGCTGCCGTTTACTGCAATTACCTCTTTCATGAGCTTTTCTGGGATTTCCTCAACTATTCCGCAAGCTTCATAAAGTTCTTTGATTAGCTGAAATTCCTCACGTTCCACGGGAGCGCATAAAGCCATCGCCGTTGCGCCAATACCAAGCAGAAGCGGTGTGTTTGGCATGACTAGGATTACCTTCGTGTCTTTGTTTGTGCGAGCTTGTATGTACTCACCCGATATGCCTGCACAGTTTGACACAAGCACGGTTTGAGGCGTGATTTCATCCTTAATGTCGCTTAAAACCATATCAAGTTGCTGGGGCTTAATTGTCAGCATTACATACTTGCAAAGTCCTGCAATTTCTTTTGCATCCTTTGCATAATGCGCTCCGTACTCGCTAAGTCCCTTTGCCTTGCTCTCATCTATGTCAGCGACATAAAGCTTAGCGTCTATTTTACGCTCGCTTGCGTGTACGCCCTTGATGATGGCGCTTGCCATGTTCCCTGCGCCGATAAAGCCTATTCCTGTCATTTTGCACCGCCTAAAATATTATTTCGAGTGCGCCCTTGCACCAAATACCCTTTTGTACGCTAAAACCACTATCGGCAACAAGATACATAACATGATGATGTCGATGGGTAACTGCGTAATATTCTTGATTATTCGAGGGGTAATCCAAGCCCAAAAGCCTGCATTTACATAGGTAAAGTAGACCACAAGGGAATTGAGCGTTATGTTACAAATCAATACCACCAAAGTCCTTGCAATTACAACCATGTAAATTTTAAGCTCACGCTTATACAGAACAACTCCGTAAATCACTCCTGCCAGTGCCGCCACAAGGGTAAGCGCAGGATTGAAGCCGTTGCCCGTTCTGTTGTCGAGCATAAATCCAATTACGTCAACCGCGCCGTTTGCGAGTCCTCCAACCACAGGCCCATATAGCATGGCTATAATTGCAGTTGCCAAAAACGCAAAGGATATCCGTATATCGGGCGTGATTTGGATTGCCAGTGTTCGGATTACCACAGCAAGTGCCATGAGCATTCCCGTTGTTGTAATAGTGCGAATGCTCTTTAGCTCCTTTGCCGAGTCCGAAAAAACAGAAAAAAACCGTGTCATTTGCATACCTCCAATCAAATTATGCTGTTCACATAATAGATTTAGGCAGGCGCCACGGCATACCTATTCTTTTTATGTGCAGCGGGATGCGATCCTTGCACCGCAAGCTGCTAATAGCAGCAGCTTTTCGTCCAGGCGGCAACTCCCCGTCCGCCTAACACTTTACGCGCAAAAACCTACTCTGCGTGGGGTTCTCCAACCCCGCGTTTATATCAAAGGGAATGCTCGATGGTATCGTGCATTCCCTAGATACCGTTACTAGAAGCTGATTTCATGAGCAATTCTGTAAAGCTCTGTATCAAAGCTTTTCTTCATTGACAATGCTTCCTGAATATCAAAGTCAACAATTGTACTATTTTGCATACCAACGACTCTGTTCCCAATGCCTCGGCTTAGCAAATCAACCGCATAATGCCCCATTTGGCTTGCAACAACTCTGTCACGAACTGTGGGTGAGCCTCCACGCTGAACGTGTCCGAGCACGGTGGCACGACTTTCTATGCCTGTGCGCTGCTCGATTTCCTTAGCAATTTCAGCTGCATTACCTACGCCCTCTGAAACCACCACGATAAAATGCTCCTTGCCCATGCGTTTTGTATCACTCATTTTATCGACAATATCGTTAAGATTGTAAGGCATCTCAACTGTGATAATATATGTTGCACCGCAAGCAATACCTGTATTAAGCGCGATATATCCTGCATTTCTACCCATTACCTCAACAACACTGCATCTATCATGGGACTGCGCAGTATCACGAAGCTTATCAACCATTTCCATAGCTGTATTCATCGCCGTATCATAGCCGATTGTGTATTCAGTGCAAGCAACGTCATTGTCGATTGTACCGGGGATACCAACGCAAGGAATGCCCCTTGCTGACAGGTCAGCAGCGCCTCTAAAAGAGCCGTCTCCGCCTATTACCACAATGCCCTCAAGTCCAATGCTTAGGCAGGTCTGCTTTGCCTTTTGCAGCCCTTCCTCATAGCGAAACTCCGGGCAGCGTGCTGTGTAGAGAACAGTGCCGCCGCGCTGGATAATATCCGACACGCTGCGCTCATTCATCTCCCATAAATCGCCGTTTATCAAGCCATTATAACCCCTGCGAATTCCAAGAACCTTGATACCCTTTTTTATAGCAGTGCGCGCAACAGCTCTTACCGCCGCATTCATGCCCGGCGCATCTCCACCGCTAGTTAAAACTCCAATTGTTTTCATTTTCTCCTCCACAACATAAGTATATAAACATATAGTTATGCTTTCCCTCTATTATACATTTTATCACTAAGACGCTTAGTGTCAAGCACTTTCTGTGCAATTAGTTCAGTTAAGTGCAATATTCTCATTTCCCGCTAAATTCCTGAGCTTATCAAGGACATTTTCGGATATTTTGACCCCTTGTATCCCTTTAGGATAAGTTTTTTTGCGCATATCCTCAAAATATATACAAACCTTTGAGCCGCCACTATTTTCCTTTAGCACCTCAAGTACTTCACGCAGCTTTTCCTTGTGTGTGGAATTAAGCTTTATATAAAGCATTTGCGGGGCATCGCTTAGCTCCTCAATCGGCACAATCTTATCTACTATGAGCTTTGGGTCCTCATCCTCTCGCACTGAAATGGTCACACTTAGAGCGAAAATTGCCCCGTCATTTAGCAGGTGGCGGTTATTTTCGTAAACCTCAGGGAATATTAGCCCCTCCATTGTACCTGTCATATCCTCAAACACCGCAAATGCCATTAGCTTACCTGAGCGTGTTGAGTGCTGTCTTTTGCTTTGCAGCATTGCCGCTACTCTGGTGCAGTCCCTATCCCCAAAGCCCCGCAAATTTTCCTTTGCGCCGTCTAAAATTTCAGATATACTGCGAAGTCCATTGCGCTTTATAATATCGGCGCATCCACTCATAGGGTGACCGCTTACATAGACACCTGTGACTTCCTTTTCCATCTCTAAAAGCTGTTCAAGGGGGTATTCCTCCACCTTTGGCATTTCAACATAGTCAGGCTCTTCCTTCCCCATAAAGCCGAACATATCAATCTGTCCGCCCATGGCACGTTTGCTTTCTGCACTTACCGCATCGAGCACCCTCTCATACACCATAAGCATCTGCCTGCGGTTATGCCCTAAGCAATCGAGTGCGCCGCTTCTAATAAGGCTTTCAAGCCCTCTCTTATTAAGCTCACCTGCTCCTAATCGCTTGCAGAAGTCGTATAGGCTTCTATATTTCCCGTCCCCACTGCGTTGCTCAAGTATCTCACGAATTGCTCCCCTGCCAAGGTTTTTAATCGCAAGGAGTCCAAAGCGTATCCCCTCATCGCAAGGTGTGAATCCCATATCCCCAGTGTTTACATCGGGTGGCAGCATTTTTATACCTAGTGTTTCACATTCAGCAATGTACTCAATAACTTTATCAGTGGAATCAAGTATGCTTGTAAGCAGTGCCGCCATAAAATACTTGTTATAATGGCATTTTAAGTAGGCTGTCTGATAGGATACGTAGGCATAAGCCGCCGCATGGGACTTGTTAAATGCGTAGGATGCAAAGGAGGACATATCATCAAATATTTCATTGGCGACTTTCTCAGAAACTCCATTTGCAACAGCGCCTGCATTACCCTCGGCGCCGTATATAAACGCCTTTCTCTCCTGCTCCATGACATCGTGCTTTTTCTTACTCATTGCCCTGCGCACTAAGTCAGCACGACCGTAGGAATATCCGCCAAGCTTGCGACATATTTGCATTACCTGCTCCTGATAGACTATGCAACCGTATGTAACATCGAGTATGTCTTTTAGTAGCGGTGTTTTATATTTGATAAGCTGGGGATTGTGTCGATTTTCAATATAGGCTGGAATGCTGTCCATAGGGCCAGGTCGGTATAGCGATATGACCGCTATCAAGTCCTCAAGGGATTCAGGGCCTAAGCGCATTAAAACGCTTCTCATGCCTGCCGACTCGAACTGGAATACCCCTTGCGTTTTCCCCTGTGAAAGCATTTTAAATACCTTTGTATCGTCAAGAGGGACTCTGTCAATATCAAAGTCGGGTTGCTCCTGTTTAATTCTATCGGTACATTCCTTTATTACAGTAAGTGTTCTAAGCCCTAAGAAGTCCATTTTGAGCAGTCCAAGGCTTTCAAGTGTCCCCATTGGAAACTGAGTGACTATCGCATTATCATTTAGTTGCAAGGGAACATACTCACTTGCAGGTTCACGAGTAATAACCACTCCTGCTGCATGGGTTGAAGCATGACGGGGCATTCCCTCAATTTTCTGCGCTGTTTCAACAAGATCCTTAATCTGCTCATCAGAATCCATAAGGTCACGCAGGTCACGCACACGGGTTATCGCATTGGAAATAGTCATATTAAGCTCCATGGGAATGAGTTTTGCCACTGTGTCAACAGTATTGTACGCTATCCCCATCGCTCGTCCTGCATCACGAATTGAACCTCTTGCCGCCATTGTACCAAAGGTTATTATCTGCGCTACATGGTCAGAGCCATATCTGCGCACAACATATTCAATGACCTCCTGCCTGCGCTCATAGCAAAAATCAATGTCAAAGTCGGGCATTGACACACGCTCCGGGTTGAGAAAGCGCTCAAACAGCAGTCCATATCGCATGGGGTCAACACCTGTGATACCGATACAGTATGCGGCAAGGCTGCCTGCGCCCGAGCCACGCCCTGGGCCTACGGGAATATCAACGGAGCGTGCATAATCAATGAAGTCGTTGACTATTAGAAAGTAGTCCACATACCCCATTTTCTCGATTACCCCAAGCTCGTATTCTAGCCTTTTTACCGCCTCATCAGGTGCTGGATTGCCGTATTTGCGGTGCAAACCCTCTATACAGCGCTTGCGAAAATACGCAGCATTATCCTTTTCCCCTTTAATTTTAAAGTGCGGCAGCTTTGTGACGCCAAACTCAAACTCAACTTCGCACATATCAGCAATGACAGCAGTGTTTGAAATCGCTTCTGGGTGGGTGTTGAAAAGCGAAAGCATTTCTTCGCTCGATTTAACGTAAAACTCTTGGGTGGGGAACTCAAGCCCCGGCTCGTCAACAGTGGTATTAGTCGAAATGCAGGTGAGAACATGCTGCATTTTGCTGTCCTCACGCTCTATGTAGTGGCAGTCATTAGTTGCGGCAAGTCCAATGCCGGTTTCCTTTGAAAGCTTGTATAATAGCGGCAGAATTCTCCTCTGCTCGTCAATTCCGTGGTCTTGCACCTCAATAAAATAATTGCCCTTGCCAAATATATCAAGGTAGGTAGACGCAACCTCCTTTGCCCCCTCATAATTGCCAGCGGTGAGTTTCCTCGGTATCTCCCCTGCAAGGCACGCTGATAGGCAAATCAAGCCCTTGCTATACTTTCGCAGGGTTTCCAAATCCACTCTAGGGCGATTGTAAAACCCGTCAATATAGCCTAGGGAAACAAGCTTGATAAGGTTTTGGTAACCCTCATTGTTTTTACAAAGCAAAATAAGATGGTAGGGGCTAGTATCGAGTTTATGCACCTTGTCAAAACGGCTTCTGGGCGCAACATATACCTCACAGCCTATTATAGGCTTAATGCCGCCCTTTTTGCAGGCATTGTAAAACTCGACTACGCCGTACATACATCCGTGGTCAGTGATTGCGACTGCCCTTTGCCCAAGCTTTTTTACATGGTCAACAAGCCTGTTTATGCGGCATGCGCCGTCAAGCAGGCTATATTCGGTATGTAAATGTAAATGGACAAAATC
>CAZLMF010000001.1:10881-12838 GCA_964560565.1 uncultured Oscillospiraceae bacterium | reverse complement strand
GGCTCGTTTAGCATCATTCCAAGCTCACGCAGTGATAAGTCTGGGTTTTCCGCTCGAAGCTGGGCAAGTTCTTGTAAACCCTCGCTCATATCCTCCTGCCTGCCTGCTGAGATAATGTACTCAATGTCCGCAATCTGCCTCATTGATGCTTCAAGTGTGCGGCTAATGTTGGCAGTTTCACAGTTGGTGGTGCGATTGACTTTGTTGCGTACATCTTTGTATATCTTAACATTCATAAGCTCTAAACTACTTTTCATTGCACCCATATAGGTGAGAATATCCTCAATATGCTCACTTTCTTTTAGGTACAAAAGGGAATTCCCCTTGCGTTTACTGCGCTTAATAGCCATTCCCTGCTCTGTTATAAGGCTTGCAAGTTCATTGCATAGGCTTTCGCTTGGGGAATTTAACTCAAAGTGATAGCCTTTAATTGGGTCAGTGCAGCTCCCAGCGACCAAAAATACCCCTCGTAAAAAGGCGCTCATACAGCTATCATCTCCCGAAATTAGGCTGTGATTTATAGTGCCTAAAGGCATGAATCGCTCAATTATGTGCAGCCTGTCCCTCTCGTTTTCAATGCTTAAAGTAAAGCTCACTACCCCTCCCCTGCTTGCCGCAGAGGATTGCTTTATCTGTATTGCGCTGTCAATCTGCTCGCAGATAAGCTCGCTAAACAGTGTAGCTACTCCTTCATGCTCAATTTGCAGGCTAATAACGTCCCTATCAAATCGGCGCAAAAACAAAAGCATTCCATAGAGGCATGCAAAACGATTTGCCGTATCTTGTGCGCTAATCTCGCATAGCTCAGTTTTAATCGTATGTGAAAATGACACAAAAATCACCTCATTTATACTATAATGCTAGGGGTGGGGCTTACCCTCACGGTATGCCGCCATAATATCCTTGAAAACCTCACCATTGCTGGGAGGAGTCCATGTAATCGCATTAGCACCTGCTTCGATAGTCCGCAGTATGCTCTCATCAGTAGGGCCACCTGTTGCAATAATCGGCGCTTCGGGGTGCTGCAAGCGAATCTTTCGCACAATGTCAACTGTTTTCCCTGCCGCTGATACATTGAATATGCTTGCTCCTGCTTCAAGCCTTTTGGCGGTGTCGTCATGCTCAGATACCACCGTCACTACTATCGGTATGTCAACCGTGCGTAAAACCTTTGTTATTACCTCATTTGAGGTTGGCGCATTGACAACAACTCCAATTGCCCCTTGAAACTCTGCGTGCATGGAAAGGTTTGTGACACGCTTACCCTGGGTAAGCCCTCCGCCTACACCGCAAAATACAGGTATATCAGCCGCAAGCATGATAGCCTGCGTAATAATTGGCTGTGGGGTAAATGGATAAACCGCAATTACCGCATCAGCGTTAACATTTCGGAGTATACATATATCAGTTGTAAAAACCAAGGATTTAATAAGCTTGCCGAAAATGCGAATACCGCTTGCTTCACTTATTACCTCGGGTACCTTTAGCATAAATTTTCTAAGAGTGCCATGCACTTGTGGTGGCGGCATTTTGTTCATACAGCTAACCTCCCATTTATTAATTACGCATATTATCTATTATTAAATTATACAATTTTCATGGCTTATTTGCAAGGAAAATACTATATATTTTATGTAGGATATGTTAGAATGTAAGCAGGTATTAAATTTGGTTGGAAAGTATTTTCAATCGGATACGCATATTCACAATTACGTTCTTGCGTTATATTTCTAACGCAAAGCCATAGAAAGGATAGAATTGATATGACCTTTTCACAAGCACCCGTCTCAAGCCTTGACGTTAACCCTTTTAAATCCCTTGAGGGGCAGGGCTTCCTTGTAACCGCCGGAAACAACGAAAAATTCAACACCATGACCGCAGGTTGGGGAGGCTTTGGTGTAATGTGGTCAAAGAGGGTAATGACTGTTGTGGTAAGACCTTCACGCTACACCTATGA
>CAZLMF010000001.1:0-10781 GCA_964560565.1 uncultured Oscillospiraceae bacterium | reverse complement strand
TTGAGAACCTTGCCACGGAATACCTTGCGCATAGTGAAGCCATTCCAGCTTGAAGGAATACATGGCTCGATAACAATGCCGTCGCTTTCAGGCTTAAGGCCAAGTATGCCCTCAGTGCTTGCAACCATAACGGTTGATGCTGTGCCTGTTAGCCAGTGCACATGAGCACGTCCCTCGAATGGGCTGTCCTTTGCCTCAACAAACTGCCCGTGAACATAGGGCTCAAGCTTGCGGACTTCTGCCTTATCATTCATTGAAGAAGGGCTTGTTTCAGTCCAGTACTCAAATGCACGGTCGCCACGTCCAAGCATAGCCTCAGCAAGTATTAGCCAACCCTGTGACTGGGAGAAAATACCGCCGTTTTCCTTTGTGGTGCCGTTAAATAGCTGCATAAGCGCCCCATCAAAGGCATGATTGCGATATGCTGGATAAAGCAGCATTGCACCGTTTGGAGTATTAAGCTCGCGGTAAACGCTATCCATTGCCTTAATCGCCTGCTCATTGGATGCTGCGCCTGAAACAACAGACCAGCTCTGTGGATTTAGCCACATTGAAGCCTCGGGATCTGTGCGCTTGCCGACAATATCGCCCTGCTCGGTAATGCCACGGATAAATCTATCTTCGTTCCAGCACTTTGTCTGCAAGGTTTCATCAAGCTTTGCAAATACATCATCAAGATATGCGATATAATCATTGTCGCCACGCTCAGCTGCATAGCCCTTGAGTATCTTTATTGCATAGTATAGCTGAAAAGCAACAAATGTTGATTCGCCAAGCTTACCCATTCTCAAGCAATCATTCCAGTCAGCATGAAGACCTGCAGGCATGTTGTTTGCGCCCATGTGGTCCATGCTAAACTTAATCGCACGCTTTAGATGGTCATATACGGTATCGCCCTTAGGATCGTTTGCATAGGGGATAACCTCATCCAAGAAAGCCTTATTTCCGCTCTCTGAAATATACTTGTAAACAGTAGGGAACAGCCAAAGTGCATCGTCTGCACGGTAGGAGGGATGCCCTGTTTCTGTAACATACTTAGGATCATCGGGGGTATTCTCATGCCCTGCATTATGGTTATACTTAACAAGGGGCAGACCTGCACCATTATCAACCTGTGCGGAAATCATGAACTTTAGCTGATTGTACGCAAGCTCAGGAGCAAGGTGAATAATACCCTGAATATCCTGAACTGTATCACGGTAGCCAAAGCCGTTGCGCTGACCGCAGTACTGGAAGCTTGCAGCTCTTGACCAAATAAAGGTGATAAAGCACTGGTAAGCGTTCCACACGTTGACCATGTTGTTGAAGTTATCATCGGGAGTCTGAACCTGAAGGTTGTTAAGCTTAGAGTGCCAGTAATCGCAAAGCTCTGTAAGCTCTCTGTCAACGCGTCCAACCTCGTCATACTTAGCAAGTATTTCAGCCGCTTCAGTTTCATTGCGCTGACCTAGGATATAGATAATCTCCTTAGTTTCGCCGGGAGCAAGCTCAATAGCTGACTCAAGTGCGCCGCAGGAGTTGCCGTTGTAGTTTAGAGTGCCGTCGCAGCCGTTTTCTATCATTTCAGGATTTGAATAGTTGCGATAGTTGCCAACAAAAGCCTCTCTGTCGCCACAATAGCCTGTTACCTTCTGTCCCACGCTTCCAAAGAAGCGCTCGTTGTGGTTTGACCCGTTTACATCACGATAGCAGTTCTCGTTAATTGTCTGTAAAATCATACGATCACGCTTGAAGTATGTGCGTGAAATAAACAGCGTGTACTGAAGATTTACCTGATCCTGCTCGTAATTGCCCGAGTTTGTAAACTCAACATAGCCAGTTGCGGCTAGTCTACGGGTAACAGTATCGTTATTTGTGACCTTTAATCTCCATACCTCATAGGTTTGGTCGAGGGGAACATAATAGGTCGCCTCAGTTTTGATGCTATCGTACTTTGCGCTGATTACGGTGTAAGCTGTACCATGGCGGCACTCACTTTCGTACTTATCAAGGGGTTTAGCAACAGGCATCCATGATGCTGACCAAAAATCGGACTTGTCCAAATCCTTGATATAGATATATCTACCCGGCTGGTCATTGTTAATAGCATTAAAGCGGTAGCGTATTAGTCGTCCGTTAGCACCCGACTTTACAAAGCTATATCCTCCTGCGTTATTGGAAATGATTGCGCCGTATTCCGGCGAGCCAAGGTAATTCGCCCAAGCCGAGGGCGTATCAGGTCTGTCGATGACGTATTCCTTGTTTTTTTCGTCAAAATAGCCGTACTTCATACTCTCTCTCCTTCATATTCTAATTGTAATAAACTGATTACTCAGTTATTGTAAACGATTAAAAACCCATTTATTCTAATGTTTCTTTATTGGAGTTTTAACCTCTGAATCCATTCTACCATTCAAAACAGATACTGTAAAGGGCGGTATAATGCATAAACTTATCCCCATAATTATGTGCAAAATGCTCATAATTATGGGGATTAATCAGTTAGTTAGCTGTTTCTAGTTCTTTTTACGGTCAATCTGTCCTTTTACCTTTACTTGAGCAGTGATTTTCCTGTCTATATCCCTCTCAAGTCTTTCCTTTGCCACTGCAAGCATAAGCTTAATGCGGTTCTCCTGATTTACCTTAGTTGCACCGGGGTCATAGTCAATCGGCACTATATTCGAGCCTGGACGCGCGCCCTTTATCTTGCGTATCATGCCCTTGCCCACAATATGGTTGGGCAGGCACCCAAAGGGCTGTGTGCAGACTATATTCTGGTATCCGCTGTCGATAAGCTCCATCATTTCAGCGGTAAGCAGCCATCCCTCGCCCATTTTGTTGCCGTAACCTACTATATCCTTAACAAGTGTCTTTATGTGGGCATAGGAGGATGGAGGTGTAAAGCAATCATGACGCTTCGCGGCAAGGATAACCGCATCCTCAATCTTAGTGAGGTAGCTAAGCAGTAACTTAACCACTTGCTTTTTCGCTTTACTTCCACCATATAACTTAATATCCTCAAGGCGGTTATCCACCTTAAATAGCATAAAGCCTATTATCCCCGGCACCATTACTTCGCAGTCCTGCTCATACAAAAACTGCTCAAGCTGATTATTTGCAAGGCTTGAATATTTAACGTAGATTTCCCCTACTATTCCAACCTTGACCTTTTCAGTCTTATGTACAGGGATTTTTGCGAAACTATCGGCAATTTCTGCAAGATTTACTTCAAGCTCACTTAGTTTATATCCATCGCCCTTTGCGAAAACCTCGGTCATTTTATCCACCCATTGGGTGACAAGATTTGCACTTTCGCCCTTGTTAAGCTCATAGGGCTTTATTTGGTTATCAAGCAGCATAAGTAAGTCCCCATAAGCAAGTACCGCTAATGCCTTTCTAAGCATTGGAAGAGTAACCTTAAAGCCGCTGTTTTTCTCAAGTCCGGAAAGGTTGAGCGATATTACTGGGATATGCCCAAGCCCTGCCTTTTTAAGTGCTTTTCGAAGTAAGTGAATGTAATTTGAAGCTCTGCATCCCCCACCTGTTTGAGTAATCATAAGCGCTACCTTGTTTAGATCATACTTTCCGCTGTTTAGTGCATCCATAAACTGCCCTATAACAAGCAGCGCTGGATAGCATGTGTCATTGTGAACGTACTTTAACCCCGCATCAACCACCGCTTGGCTTTCATTTGTCAAAAGCTCAACATTATACCCATACTCATGGAAAAGCTTGCAAAGCATTCTGAAATGTATGTATACCATATTAGGAATAAGAATTGTATAATCCTTTTTCATTTCCTTGGTAAACTCTACTCTTTTATCGTCATTAACGCTCAATGTGCCACCTCCTTCCCCTGATCAAGTGCTGCAAATAGGCTCCTAAGCCTTATTTTCACAGCACCTAAATTGGTTATCTCATCAATTTTTATCTGTGTGTAAATTCTTCCCTTATCCTCGAGTATTCGTCTAACCTCATCGGTGGTTATCGCATCGACTCCACAACCAAAGGATACAAGCTGAACAAGGTTTATGCTGTCATCGCCGCTATCTGCAATGTACTTTGCCGAGGAATAAAGCCTTGCGTGATATGTCCACTGATTTAGCACCTTAGTGTCAACCATATCAGCTAAATCGCTGATGGAATCCTCCGACACCACCACCGCGCCTAAATCACATACAAGGGTGTCAATGCCATGATTTACCTCTGAATCAAGATGGTAAGGTCTGCCGGCTAAAACCACCACCTGCAATCCCTTTTGTTTTGCAAGCGCAAGGTATTCCTTGCCCTTTGCACGAACCTTCTCCACAAAGCTGTAATACTCATCATAAGCGTCATTGACTGCTGATTTAACCTCATTACGGTTCATGTCGCCAAAATTCTTTTGCATTATCTCATAAATCTTCCCAACAAAGTCCTTCCTGCGGTGCAACCCTACATAGTCGTAGATAAACTTAATATTTTCAATGGCAGGCACATTCGCTTGAATTACCTCAGGGTAATACGCCACCACAGGGCAATTATAATGATTGTCGCCCTTTTCCTCGTTGAGGTTGTAGGTCATGCAGGGGTAGAAAATCGTATCAATTCCATCGTTTATAAGTGCCTCAATATGACCATGCAAAAGCTTTGCAGGGAAGCATATAGTGTCAGAGGGAATTGTATGTTGACCGCTTAGATAAAGCTTTCTGTTGGACTCAGGGGAGATTACCACCTCAAAGCCAAGCTTTGTAAGAAATGTATGCCAAAACGGCAGAAGCTCAAACATATTAAGCCCCATTGGAATGCCAATTTTTCCCCTTTTGCCCTGTACGGGCTTATATCCCGACAGCAGCTTGCTTTTATAGTCGTAGAGGTTGTACCTCTGAGTTTCCTTGTAGTTTGTAAGAGGCTTTTCACAGCGATTGCCCCCGATAAATTTGCGGTTGCCGTCAAAGGTATTCACTGTTAGTCGGCAGTTGTTTGAGCATCCTTTGCAGGTCACAACTTTAACTTCATGCTTGAAGTCCATTAGCTGCTTAGCAGATAAAATCGTGCTTTTTTCCCTTGAGTGTGACTTTGCGTAGAGCGCTGCACCATAAGCCCCCATAAGCCCTGCAATAGAGGGGCGCACAACGTCCCTGCCTATCTCCTGCTCAAAAGCACGAAGTACCGCATCGCTTAGGAAGGTACCGCCCTGCACCACAATGTTTTTGCCCAAGTCATCGGCGTTTGCCGCACGAATTACCTTATAGACTGCATTTTTCACAACGCTTATAGAAAGCCCTGCTGAGATATTTTCAACGCTTGCACCGTCTTTTTGCGCCTGTTTTACTGAGGAGTTCATGAATACCGTACAGCGAGAGCCTAAATCCACAGGCTTATCTGCAAGTATACCCTTTTGAGCAAACTCGCTTACCGAAAGGTTAAGCGCCACTGCAAAAGTCTGTAAAAATGAGCCGCAGCCCGAAGAGCAAGCCTCATTGAGGAATATATTATCGATAGTACCGTTTCTAATTTTGAAGCATTTAATATCCTGACCGCCAATGTCAATGATGAAGTCAACCTCCGGCATGAATTTCTTTGCGGCGGTAAAGTGCGCAATAGTTTCCACCAAGCCATAATCCGCGCTAAAGGCATTCTTTATAATTTCCTCGCCGTAGCCTGTTGTTGCACATGACTTGATGTTTAGATTAGGCGCTTTTTCGTAAAGCTCCAGTAAGAAATCACGGATAATCGGCACTGGATTTCCGCTGCTTTGCAAGTATTTCGAGTGGACTATATTTTCATCAGCGTCAATCACAACCGCCTTGACGGTAGTTGAGCCTGCATCAATTCCTATGTAGGCATCTGTGAGGGTTGAAATATCCTTAGTGGAGGTTACATTATGCCGAGCGTGGCGTGCCTTAAAGCGCTCGTAATCCTGCTCATTTTCAAACAATGGCGGACAGCTTTTGTACTCGTCCCTAGATACATAGTTTGTAATTTTATCAATGGTTTCACGCAAATCAAGTGTATGTTGTGCCCTTGAGTATGCAGCACCAAGCGCCACGAAATATAGCGAATTATCCGGGCAATAGCCGCTGAGCTTTAATATGCTGTCAAAGCTTGCCCTAAGCTCTGACATAAAGGTGAGAGGGCCTCCTAGGTATACGACTTTGCCCTCTATATCACGCCCCTGTGCAAGCCCTGCAATCGTTTGGTTTACAACTGCGGCGAAAACACTTGCACTGACGTCATTTTTCTGAGCGCCCTGATTAAGTAAAGGTTGAATATCCGACTTTGCAAAAACTCCACAGCGTGATGCGATAGTGTAAATCTTCTCGTAGCCCTTTGCGAGCTCGTTCATCTCGCTTAGGGAAACATTAAGCAGTGTAGCCATTTGGTCGATGAATGCGCCCGTTCCGCCTGCGCAAGAGCCATTCATACGCACCTCAAGTCCCTCATCATCCGATAGGAACAATATCTTTGCATCCTCACCGCCAAGCTCAATAACGACATCTGTGGCGGGAATGAGCCTGTTTACCGCAACTCTTGTGGCGTAAACTTCCTGCACAAAGTCAATGCCTATGCTGTCGGCAAGCCCCATTCCTGCCGAGCCCGAAATGCATATCTGTACTTCTTTCTCCTGCGGGAACTTTTTGCTTATTCTATCAAGCATGGCGGCAGACTTTTCAGTAATTTGCGAAAAGTGCCGTTCATACTCCTTGTATATTATATCCTCATTATTGTCAAGCACAACGCATTTGAGCGTGGTCGAGCCAACATCAAGTCCAATTTTCATTCACATTCTCCTTAACCATTTCCACTCTATATGCAGCTTAGCTACATAAATTTAATTTTAGCACATTTCCTCGCATTTTGAAATAGCTTAATGTAATTTTGCTGTATAAAATACTAAAAGCGCTATGCAAAGCAGCATAGCACTTGTTTTGCTAATATTTAGCTTGAACGCTTGTTTGTCTTTTTGCTTTTTGCAGCGAAGTAGTATATCGCAACTGATGCCGCTGTTGTCACCGCCGTCAGTATACATGAGCCTATAAAAGCAGGCGAGGTAGGGTCGGACATTGCCGAGCCCATTAGCGTAAAGCCTATTATCCCCATCACCATGCCTCCAAGAGAGCCTAAAATATACTTTGTGAAATTTATATTCATTGAACCTAACATCATACTGATTAAGTCAACGGGCAAAAACCCTATTACTCTTAAAATATACGAAAAGAAAAATTCATTGTTATCTTTAAGCTTCATCAGCTTATTTATAAACCTATTTTTCCGTGCATGCTTCTCAATATAATCCGCCCCGATATACTTCCCGAGGAAAAACGCAACAGTTATGCAAATTGCCACACCCACAAAGTTAATTACCACCGCCCAAAAGGGTGAAAACAAAATCGCAGGCACAAGGTAAAGCACCACTATGGGGATTACTACCACCACTGATTTTACTGCATACAGCGCAAAAATCATTAAAACAGCCGCAATGGCATTATCAGGGGTATAATTAAGAATGTTTTCCACGCTGATTTTATCAATATTAAAAATAAAAATAACGATTGCCACAATCATAACAAGCACTGTAATAACACGCAATGTCTTAAAAAGAAAACTTACTACCTGGTCTCGCTTCAAGTCCCCGCTCCAATCAATTAGTTATTTGCAAATCATATGTATTCTGTGCAAACTCAGCTGCATTTATTATGTCAGCTTTGTTTGGTCGGAATGCGCTAATAAACAAAAATCCGCCCTTGCATAAAAATTCATCTTCTAAAACATTAACCCCATTGCTCTCAAGGAGTTTTTGCACCTCCACAGGTTTATCATTACCAGAGGCACAGGAGGTAACAAACACCACATTTTTAGCCTTTGTGCTGTCTATACTTTTAACGTATTCGATTAGCTCAGGGGCTGACTGCCCACCGTATACACCGCTTACAAGAAACAGCAAATCCACATTTGAAAGCTCGGGACTACTTGCTATGTCCAAAGCAGGAACTCCAAGCTTGCTTGAAATTGCTTTTGCAATCTTACGAGAGTGCCCTGTTTTTGTGACGTAAATTATTGCGGTTTTCATCAATTTTGCCTCCTATATTATAAGAATACATATTAATACTATATTATTACAATACCATTGCGATGTCAAGTAAACACAATTATGGTGTGCAATTTTTTGTTTACCCTTGAAGTTGCCCCTGAACATATTGTATAATAGCTGTTAAAGGCAGGTGACTTTTAGAAATGGACTATATCCCATGTAACCCTCAAGCGTCCCCCGAAGCACGCTCAGTGCTCAATTTCCTAGCCGGCATATCCGGCAACGGTATTGTCACAGGGCAGCACACAAAAACCCTTGCACAGGAGGAGCTTTACCATATACAAAGCATAACAGGCAAGTTGCCTGCGCTTTGCGGCTTTGAGCTTTTAAGCTACTCACCTAATATTAACTTTACCGACAGCGACGAGGAATGCTTAACTGAGGTGTATGAAAATCAAGGTACACTCCAAAAGGCTTGGGAATGGGTAGAACGCAAGGGGCTAATCACCTTTACTTGGCATTGGTTTTCGCCTGCGAGCGGAAAAGGCAAGTCATTTTTTGCTGAAAACACAAGCTTTGACGCTAACCTTGCCCTGATAACCGGTACTGCGGAAAATATAGCCTTTGTTTCTGACCTTGACCATATGGCAGGCTTGCTAAAGCCTTTTTGCGAGCGTGGCATACCTATATTATGGCGCCCCTTTCACGAGGCGGAGGGCACATGGTTTTGGTGGGGTAGCAAGGGCGCGCAAACTGCGAAACTTTTATACCGCTTTATGTATGAGCGTTATGTGAATGTCCACAAGCTAAATAACCTTATATGGGTTTGGAATTCTCCTTTAAAGGATGGCTATGTGGGCGACGATGTTTGCGATATAATCTCCCGTGATTTATATCCCCCTGCCCATAAGCATACCGACCTTGCAACTGAACACGCTGAGCTTGCCTCAATCACATCCGCAAGTAAGCTATGCGCAGTAGGCGAAATCGGCACTATACCCAGCATCACAGCTCTTGAAAAGTCAAGAATTCCTTGGAGTTGGTTTATGACATGGTGCGGCGAATTTGTCACCACCGAGAATAACACAACAAGTGACGAGCTAATAAAAGCATATACAAGCGATTATTCCATTACACTCGACAAGTTACCCCCTCTATATTAAATTAACGAAAGAAAGGTTGATTGTTTTGTCAAATATTACAGCGCAGTTCCCTCCCATGGGCTGGAACAGCTGGGACTGCTATGGCGCATCTGTAAGTGAGGAGATCGTTCGCGGTAATGCCGATTACATGGCAAAGCACCTCAAGCAATATGGCTGGGAGTATGTAGTCGTTGATATTCAGTGGTCAGAACCTACCGCAGAAAGTCATCAGTATCACAACTTTGCCGAGCTTGAGATGGACGAGTTTTCCCGCCTTATCCCAGCAGCGAACCGCTTCCCCAGTGCCGCAGACGGCAAGGGCTTTGCCCCACTTGGCGAGTATATTCACTCCCTAGGGCTTAAGTTTGGCATACACATAATGCGTGGTATCCCACGTCAAGCAGTCCATCGCAACACCAAAATCAAGGGTACGGATATAACCGCACGCCAAATTGCTTCTCAAAACTCAATTTGCCCGTGGAATACGGATATGTACGGCATTGATGCCGAAAAGGACGGAGCTGCACAGTACTATAACAGTCTTTTCGAGCTTTATGCCTCTTGGGGTGTGGATTTCGTTAAAGTTGACGATATTGCAAACCATTTTGCAATAGACGAAATAAAGCTTATCAATGACGCAATTAAAAATAGCGGCAGGGATATGGTGCTAAGTCTATCCCCCGGCCCAGCTCCCCTAGAGCAGGCAGAAAAGCTCAAGGAATACGCAAATATGTGGCGCATCACCGATGATTTCTGGGATAGGTGGGAGCTTTTATACGATATGTTTTACCGTGCAGAAAAATGGTGCACACATTCAGGCGCAGGGCATTGGCCCGACGCTGATATGCTGCCAATCGGGCATATTTTGCAGGATTATGACAAAAATATTACTACGAAGTTTACCAAGGACGAGCAAATTACAATGCTAACCTTATGGTGCATAATGCGCTCACCTCTTATGATAGGCGGTGAGATGACCAAATTTGACGATTTCACGTTAAGCTTGCTCACTAATCCAGATTTGATTGAAATGAATCGTAACTCCCACCTTGCTCATCAACTTTTCCGCCGTGGCGAGGAGGGCAAGGAGCAAATCGCATGGATTGCCGCGCATAAATCCGATGGCTACTATATTGCACTCTTTAACGCTGGGGATGATGCCGATGAAATCAATGTAGATATGGATAAGCTTGGACTTATCGGGGATTATAGCGCATATGCTTTATGGGAGCGTAAAAGCTATGGTGCAGTTGGCACCGTTCTATCCGCCGCAGTAAACTCTCATGGCGCAAGGGTATTCCGCCTAACAAAGGCTGACTAATTCCTGCTTGCAATTTGAGTGGCGGCATTTATTTGACAACTGGAGGAATTACAAATGAGTATTTTAGTCCGCCGCTTTATTAAAGACAACGAAAATACCTCGAGCACCGCAGTGCGCCAGCAGTATGGCAAGCTCAGCGGCATTGTAGGTATAATCGTAAACGTCGCACTTTTTGCCGCAAAACTCACCGCAGGTGCGTTAACAAGCAGTGTTTCCATCGTGGCTGATGCGGTCAACAACCTTTCAGATGCAGGAACATCAATCATTTCCCTTGTAAGCTTTAAGCTTTCAAGCAAGCCTGCCGACAATAAGCACCCCTTCGGTC